>NZ_JBSGDB010000327.1:0-10338 GCF_053602155.1 Streptomyces sp. NPDC004561 | reverse complement strand
GGGCGCGCATCAGCAGCACGAAGCCCTGCGCCTCCGCCACCCCGTACCGGTCGGCGGCCGTGCCCGCCGCGTCGAGGTCGGCCAGCGCGGTCTCCGCGAGCTGTACCTGCCCGCCAACCATCTCGGCGACGAGGGCGCCGCCGTCCTTGCCGCGGTCGCCGGCGACCCCGGTCGTCCGGTCCGCCTCGGCCTGGGCGGTAACGGCATCGGGCCCGTCGGCACACAGGCACTCGCGGGGACCCTCGGCGGCATCGAGGTGCTCGACCTGGGCCGTCCGCCGTCCGAGCGGAGCCTCGGCGCACCCGCCAACACGATCGGTGACACAGGTGTTCACGCCCTGGCCGCGGCCCTGCCCGGCAGCCCGCTGCGTCGCCTGGAACTGCGGCACACCGGCCTGACCGGACGAGGCGCCAAGGCCCTCCTGTCCGTGGTAGAGGAGCGGTCCTGCCTGGAATATGTGGGGCTGGGGCCGGGTCTGCCGCGCAAGGTGAAGCGATCCTTCGCTCGCTGCCTGAGGCCTGCGTCCGCCGCGGACCCCGATCTGCGCATGATAGGGAGCGTCTACCGGTGACCCCGCGGCCGGTCCCCGCGGCCTTCCCCCGGGACGAGCAGTCGTCCTGGCGGCGCATCCGGCGCCATGCCGTGCCCCGGTGGATGATCGAGCAGTCGGAGCAGCATCGCCGCGCCGGTGACTGGGCCGGAGCTTGTGCCGGCTGCCTGGTGGACGTCACCTTCACCCTGGACGACATCTCCCGCACGCACGGCCGTCAGGTCGCCGCCCGGCTCGAGGAGGACCTGCGGCACCTGGTGCCCGACCTGGTCCGCTGGCATCTGCCCCGGGCACTGGGTGGGCGGACCACGCTGGCCACGGCGCGGACCGTCGTCCTGGCCGGTTACGGCGCCGCCGACGCGCAGTTGCACCTGACCACGCCCGCGATGACCAAGGGGCCTCAGCGGGTGTCGCTCCGATTCGGGAAGCCCGGCCTCCAGACCGGGGCGTACCGTTCGGCCCCCGGGATCGAGGACTGGACCGTGGCCCGCCACCTGTGGGACGCCCGGTACGCACACGAGCTCCGGGAGCGCTGTGGCGGCGGTCCGGACCGCGCACCTTTCTTCCGTCCCGACGGCACCCTGCGCGATCCGGCCGAGCTGCCGGTCGAGGATCCCGGTCCCGACGACACCGCCGCCCGTACCGAATGGATCACGCTGCTCCGCGAACGGGGCAGTGTCGAGACCGGGTTCGCCGCCGCAGGCATCGGGCTGGACCTGACCCCCGTCAAGATCAACTCGTGGCAGGAGCGGGAACCGCTTCCCATCGTGGAGCGGCTAGCACTCGACCTGGCCGGCATCGACCGTGAACTCCGGCGCATCACGGCCCGCACCGGTGAGGAACGGTGGCTCGTGTCCGGCGACTGGATCAGCGTCGTACTCCTTGAGCGCATGTGCCCCGGAGGTGACTTGACAGCCCGGGTGGTGGGCCGCGCGGAAACCGAGGGAACGCGCGCCTTGGCCCAGGGCGTCTGGCGACGGCTGCCCGATCTCGACCTGCTGCGCGTCGGGGGAGTGGAGCCCTGTCACCTGCACCCCTTGGTCGCCTCATCCCTGTTCCCCCAACTCCCCGTCGCCGAAGGCCCGGTCGGTCCGCCCGGGCCCGACGCCCCACAGTCCGTACGCGTACGCTGCCGGGGCGCCGCCTGGCATCAACTGACCCTGCGCGAGGGGCGGCTGGACATGCCGCACACCGAGGAGGAGCAGCGTCGGGAGCAGGCGATGCGGGCCTTCGGCGGCGCGGTCACCGGCTGTTTCGCGGTTCAGCAGGCGTGGCGGTCGGGCGAGGGTCGGCTGCCCAAGGCGCTGCGGGTCCAGCGGCAGGAACTGTTCCTGTGCGTGGAGCACGGCGACACCCCGAGAGTCCTGACCCTGCTGGACGCGGGCATGGATCCGCAGGTCCGCGACGCGAGAGGGCGCACGCTGCTGCATGTGCTGCATCTGCTGGACCACGAGGCGTTGCTGCCTCGACTCCTGAAGGCCGGCCTCGACCTGGAGGCGAAGGACAGACAGGGCCGCACGCCCCTGTACTCGGTCGTCCAGGATGGCGGTTCGCGGGCGCTGGTGGAAGCACTGCTCACGGCCGGCGCCCGGATCGACGTCGCCGCCCCGACCGACGCCTACAGCGAGATGGATCTGTCGCTCGCCCAGACGATCCGGCGTTACAAGCGGACCGACCTGGACTTCCTCGCCCAGCGGGTCCGCGCCGAGCACCCGGGGATCGGCAACGAGTGGTGGGACGAGTATCGCGACGAGTACGCGGACGAGGACGAGAGCCCGGAGGACGAGAACCAGTGACGACCAGTCCCCTGGACGCGGCGGACGACCTCAACGCCTGCCTTCGCGCCCGCCGTGGCGAACACTCGGCCAACCCTCAGCTGGAGGCGCTTTCCCTGGCGGTGACGGCCAATCAGCCGGTGCTGCTGTGGGGCGAGCCTGGTATCGGGAAGTCGGCCGGCATCGAGCAACTCGCCGCCGGGCTCGGGTGCCCGCTGGAGACCGTCATCGCCAGCGTCCATGAGCCGTCCGACTTCGCCGGTCTGCCGATCGTGGGCGACGACCCGGCCACCACCGGTGTGCCGATGGCCCCGCCGGACTGGGCGGTACGACTCCGCCGCACCAGACATGGCCTGCTCTTCTTCGACGAACTGTCCTCCGCCCCGCCTGCCGTGCAGGCCGCCCTGCTGCGCGTGGTCCTCGAACGCCGCGTCGGCAGCCTCGTCCTGCCCGAGCCGGTCAGGATCGTCGCCGCGGCCAATCCGCCGTCCAGCGCGGCCGACGGCTGGCACCTCAGCCCGCCGCTCGCCAACCGCTTCGTTCACCTCCACTGGACGCACGACCCCCGCACCGTCGCTCGCGGGATGACGGGCACCTGGCCGCAGTTCACGGTGCCGGTCGTCGACCACGCCAAGGTGCCGGGCGCTGTCGCCCGGGCGCGTGGGGCTGTCTCTGGTTTCCTCACCGCACGGCCCGGTCTGGTCCACCATCTGCCGGGCGACGCGGAGTCCCGCGGCCGCGCCTGGCCCTCGCCGCGAACCTGGGAGATGGCGCTGAAGCTGCTCGCAACCGGGTACGCGACGGGAGCCAGCCACGAGGCGGTGGCCGCCGCGCTCACCGGAGCGATCGGGGACGGGGCCGGTATGGAGTTTCTGTCATACCTCGAGAACCTCGACCTGCCGGATCCTGACCGGGTCCTGGCCAACCCTGACGCCTTCGCCCTGCCGGAGCGGGGGGACCGTCAGCTCGCCTTCCTCATCGCGGTGGTCGCCGCCGTCCAGAGCCACCTCACTCGCGAGCGGTGGGAGGCCTGCTGGGCCGTCCTGGCCAAGGCCGTCGACCGAGGGGTGCCCGACGTCGCCGCCCGCGCGGCGGTCGATCTGGCCGCGCTGCGGGACACCGACTGGCGTGTGCCGGACGGCATCGACGCGTTTCTCGACC
This sequence comes from Streptomyces sp. NPDC004561, assembly GCF_053602155.1. Taxonomy (NCBI): domain Bacteria; kingdom Bacillati; phylum Actinomycetota; class Actinomycetes; order Kitasatosporales; family Streptomycetaceae; genus Streptomyces; species Streptomyces sp. NPDC004561. The sequence continues at coordinate 6,852 of NZ_JBSGDB010000327.1, read as the reverse complement.
TGCTGCAGCTGTCCGGCGCGCTGCCCGGCGGCAACTGACCAGGCCGGCGAGGACAGGGCGCATGACGCAGCTTCACGAGGCACCAGGCCGACTCGACATGACCAAGCTGCTCGCCGCCCGCTACCGGGCGGCGACCGACCGGCCGTACCTCGCCTCCGCGCTGTACACCCTTACCATCGTGCCGAGTTCGCAGGTCCCGACCATGGGAGTGGACCGTCACTGGCGCTGTTACGTCTCGCCCGGGTTCGTCGGGACCACGCCGGTCGCCGAACTGGCCGCGGTGTGGATCCACGAGGTGGCACATCTGTTGCGTGACCATCACGGCCGTGCCGGCCGACTGCCCGCGGGCGACCAGCGGGACGCTCGCCGGCTCAACGTCGCACAGGATTGCGAGATCAACGACGACCTGATCGCGGACGGCCTTCCGCTGCCCACCGGCCGGATGGAGCCACGCCTCTTCGGCCTGCCCACCGGCGGCATGTTCGAGGCATACCTCTCCGAAATACCGTACAGCTGCGACGTGTTGCCCGACTGTGGCTCGGGAGCCCATGGCTCTCCGGCACCGTGGGAGCTCGACGGGAGCGACGGTCCCGCGCGGCTCGGACCTGTCGAGGCGGAGGCGTTGCGCCGGATCACCGCCGAGGCGATGTGGGCCCATCAGCGGGCCCGGGGCGCCCTCCCGCGTGGCTGGCAGCGCTGGGCCGACGAGGTTCTGGGGCCCACCGTGGATTGGAGGCAGGTTCTCGCCGGGGCCATCCGCGAGGCGGCGGCCTGGGCAGGCGGGGCCGTCGACTACACCTACCGTCGTCCGTCGCGCCGTACCCCGGCGCTGCGCGGCGTCGTCCTTCCCAGCCTGCGTCGGCCGCTTCCCCGGGTGGCCGTGGTCGTCGACACCTCCGGCTCGATGGGGAAGGAGGAACTCGACTCCGCCCTCGGAGAGATCACTGGCGTGCTGAGCGAGGTCGGGGTGCGCGGCAACCGCGTGACCGTGCTGGCCTGCGATGCCGACGTGCAGGCGGTGTCCCGGGTCACCTCGGTGGATGAGGTCGCGCTGGCCGGCGGGGGCGGCACCGACATGCGCGTGGGCATCGACGCGGCACTGGCACGGCCCGACCGTCCCGGCATCGTGGTCGTGCTCACCGACGGACTGACCCCGTGGCCAGCGGAGCCCGCATCCTGCCGGTTGATCGCCGCACTGATCGGCGAAGGGGCTCACCCTCCACCGCCCTGGGTGGAGACGGTACGGGTCGGCGGCAGCTGAGCGCGGGGAGGCCGCTGCGCCCGCGTGAAACACCGCCGGGCGGAGCACGCGACGTGGCCGGCAATCATGAGTACTACAGCCAGGCACAGGGTCGGTCGACCGGATGACAGAGCTCGGCTGGCACGCCCTGGCGCGGCCGATCGGATCCGGCCTGCCGCAGGAGGTCACCGTTGGCGGACGTCACCGCCCCACTCCGACCAGCGGAGGCACACAAGGCTTGGTCCCGCCGTGCCCTCTCCTATGCCGCACATCGGAGAGGCAGACCACCACAGGATGGGACCCCGTCACCGGACTGGGCACGCCGAACGCGGCGAAGCTCCTGCCCGACCTCGCCAGCGCCGCGCACAGCGGCTGACCTTCCGGGGCAGCACCCCGCCCGGGCAGACTGCATCATCCGCTGAGCGGGGTTCTCACGTCTGGAGCCGTCCCCGAGCAACGACGAGCGTATCGTCAGTGATTAACTCGCCCCTCGGACACTCCTCGCGAGAGCGATCACGGTCGGCGACCCGTCCTACCGCACCATCAAGGGCATCCTCGTCGCGACCGATCCCGAGCCCGAGACCAGCGGAGACGCGGGGGCCGCGGCCTTCCTCCACGACCCGCAAGGGCTGTCCGGCTCCGTGATGCCCCTGGACACGCCGGACGGCGCCCGCGACGACCAGGTCCACGGCGAGGACGAGGTGGCGGCGCGATGAGCGTGATGGACACCGCCCTGCGCGAGTCACTCAAGTCCCTGCGGCTGTCCCGGATACTGGAGACCCTCGACGCCCGCCTAGCCCAGGCCCACGGCGGCGAACTCGGTCACGTGGACTTCCTTCAGGTCCTCTGCCAGGACGAGATCACCCGCCGCGAGACGGTCGTCTTCCAACGCAGGCTGCATCGGGCGAAGTTCGAGCAGCAGGTCACCCTGGAGGAGTTCGATTTCACCGCCTCCTCGAAACTGCCCGCAGCCCAGATCCGCGGCCTCGGCGCCCTGCGCTGGCTCCATGCCGGCGAGTCCGTCATCCTGTGCGGCCCTGTCGGGGTCGGCAAAACCCACATCGCCCAGGCCCTGGGCACCTCGCCGTCCGCCAGGGCGCCCACGTCCGCTTCGCCAAGACCAGCCGGATCCTCGCCGCACTCGCTGGCGGCCACGCGGACCGCACCTGGGAGAAACGGATCCGTGAACTGGTATGGCCCGACGCGCTCATCCTCGATGACTTCGCCATGCGTCAGCTCTCCGCGGCCCATGCCGACGACCTCTACGAACTGGTCAGCGAGCGACAGGGCAGGTCCGTGATTATCACCAGCAACCGGGCACCCAGGTGACTGGTATCCCGTCTTCCCCGCCGCAGTCGTCGCCGAGTCACTCCTCGACCGGCTGATCAACACCAGCCACCAGGTCATCATGAACGGCCCCAGCTACCGCCCCAACAAGCATCCGAAGAACCCCACCGACAAGATCGGCAGGCCCCCAACCAAGTAGGAAAACTGGGGACGCCGTCGGGATACTGCCGTCGTGGCCGTCACCCAGCAACTCGCTCGCGTCCCGGCGGAGTATCTCGCCGCCTGCCGCCAGCCTGCCGAAACATCGACCGACGGGGATCCCCACCGGGATCCGCCGTCGGTGGACGTCCTGGGCCTGGACTGGGCGCCGGCCATGTGGGGACGGGTCTGCGAGCCGGCGGGTCTCGACGGCGTCCACCTGGATGCTCTCCGGCAGGCCACCGATGGCGACTCAGCGATCGATCTCGGCTTCCTCAACACGCACCCGCATGCCATCGGTCCCTTCGGACCGCCTCCCACGGCCCTTTCCGCAGCTCAAGTGGGCCACGTCTCGGAACTGCTCGGTGAAATCGACTTTGCGGCAGTCCTGGCCAGCCTGGCGACCGAAGACACCGAGGCCGCTTCCTTGATCGGTCATGGGGCGATCAAGATCGTCGGTGGCCCGAGGAGTACCTGCTGGGGCACTTCAATGCCCTGCGTGAGTGGCAGGTGCCTTTAGGCGTCCCTGAGAGGTTCGCCACGGAAAATGGCATCCTTCTCGACCATCCATCGTGCTCCCTGCCCTTCTGGGACAACGGTGCCTCTTGCCGCTCGGTGCGGTGAATGGCTCGAAGGCAGCGGCCCGTCGGTACCGGGTGCGGTGGCAGTAGACGTGTGAGCAGAAGAGAGGACGGCCGAAAAACGTTGGCGCGAGGGTGTGGCAAGTGGTCCAGGGCGTAGGTCCCGCGTCGGTACCCTGGAGCGCATGTCTACTGCCCCGGTTCGCGTTCGTTTCGCCCCGTCCCCGACCGGCATGTTCCATGTCGGTGGCGCACGGTCCGCTCTCTACAACTGGGCGGTGGCGCGACAGTCCGGCGGCAGGTTCGTCCTGCGGATCGAGGACACCGATGTGGCCCGGAACAAGCCGGAGTGGACCGAGGGCATCATCAGCGCGCTCGCGGCCATCGGCATCCATGGCGAGGACCCGGCCTTCGAGGGGCCGTACTTCCAGTCGCACAACGCCGACCGGCACCGGGAAGCGGCTCAGCAGCTCTTCGCGGCTGGCCGGGCGTACTACTGCGACTGCACCAGGGAGCAGCTGAAGGAGCGGACGGGGTCGGAGCACCTCGGGTACGACGGGTTCTGCCGGGACCGAGGGCTGGCCTTCGAGGAGGGGCGGGCGCTGCGGTTCCGGACTCCGGACGAGGGTGAGACCGTCGTGGTCGACCTGGTCCGCGGGGAGCCGGCGTTCCCGAACAGCGCGATCGAGGACTTCGTGATCGCCCGTGGCGACGGGTCCCCGGTCTTTCTGATCGCCAACGTCGTGGACGACCTGGACGAGGGAATCACGCAGGTCATCCGCGGCGAGGAGCACCTGTCGAACACGCCGAAACAGCAGCTGCTGTGGGAGGCGCTCGGTGCCAAGCCGCCCGTGTGGGCGCACCTGCCGGTGATCGTGAACGAGAAGCGGCAGAAGCTGTCCAAGCGCCGAGACAAGGTGGCACTGGAGGACTACCTCGCCGAGGGATACCTGCCCGAGGCGATGGTGAACTACCTCATGCTCCTCGGCTGGGGCCCGGGTGAGGACCGGGAGATCAGGCCGTACGAGGAGCTGGAGCAGCTCTTCCGGATCGAGGATGTGAACACCGCGCCGGCCTTCTTCGACGTGAAGAAGCTGACGGCGTTCAACGGCGAGTACATCCGAGCCCTGTCGCCGGAGCAGTTCGCCGCCGCCTGCGCGCCGTGGCTCGTCGCCCCGTACGCGCCGTGGCGGCCGGAGGCGTTCGACAAGGACGTCTTCGAGGCGGCGGCTTCCCTGGCCCAGACCCGGCTGGCGCTGCTTTCCGAGATCACCAGCTATGTGGACTTCCTGTTCCTCGACGAGTCGGTCGAGGACGAGGCGTCGTGGAACAAGGCGATGAAGGCCGGCGCCGGCGACATCCTGTCGGACGCCCGCGCCGAGCTGGCCGGCGTCGCGGACTGGAAGGCGGACGACCTGAAAGCCGTGCTGCTCGCCGTCGGCGAGAAGCACGCGCTGAAGCTGGGCAAGGCCCAGGCGCCCATCCGAGTCGCGGTCACCGGCCGGACGATCGGACTCCCGCTGTTCGAGTCCATGGAGCTGCTCGGCCGGGACCGTGTGCTGGCCCGTCTGGAAGCCGCCAGCAAGAAGCTGGCCGCGCAGGCTTAGCCGCCGCTCAGGCGACCTGCGCCAGGAGGTTGCCCCAGGCGTCGCCGAAGTAGTTCAGGTCGAACCGGGCCAGGGCCTCGTACGCCGCCTTGGCCTCGGTGTGGCGTGTCGCCGAGCGCTGCCTGACCTGTGCCGGGAGGCGGCGGAGGTCCGGTGCCGGCTGGCCAGCCAGCGCGGCGAGGTCGCCCAGGCCGGCCACCGGGCGGATGAGGCAGGGCAGGCCGAGGAGCAAAGCCTCGGCCGCGCAGCGGCTCCAGCCCTCCCGCATCCGGGGGAGGAAGACGCCGACGCCACAGGCGCACAGAAGACGCAGGTACCGCTCCCGCTCGACGTCGTAGTGCGCGCTGTCGAGGCCGATGGTGTTGCTGCCGCTGGACCAAGCCGGCGCCCCCGACGTCGACTCGATCACCGGGATGCCTCCGCCGTCGCCCTGCAGCAGCAGCGCGGAGGGCGCAGCGCCCGCTCGTCGGTGGGCAGCATCACCACGCTCTCGTCCCTGGTGCGCATGCTCTACTCGCGCGCCGGTGATTACCCGGACGATCAGCCGATGCTCTACGCCGAGGACTTCTCGGCCAACACCGTCCAGGGTGCCTGCCCGCAGTGCCACGGCATCGGCCGCGTGTACGAGGTAACCGAGCAGAAGATGGTGCCAAATCCCTCCCTCACGATTCGCCAGCGTGCGATCGCCTCGTGGCCGACGGCCTGGCACGGCCACCAGTTGCGCGACGTCCTCGTCGCGCTCGGCTACGACGTCGACGTCCCATGGAAGGGTCTCAAAGAAGGATCGGGACTGGATCCTATACACCGACGAGACCCCCTCCGTCCCCGTCCACTCCAGGCTCACGCTCTCCGAGGCGCGCACCGCGATCGAGGCGGGCGTCGAGCCGAGCTACCAGGGCACATTCGTTGGTGCGCGCCGCTACGTGCTCGACACCTTCGCCAACACCAAGAGCGCCTCGATGAAGCGCCGCGTCGCCCAGTTTCTCGACGCGGCCCCGTGCCCGTCCTGCCACGGCAAGCGGCTGAAGCCCGAAGCCCTGACCGTTACCTTCGAAGGGCTCGACATCGCCGACTTCTCGGGTCTGCCGCTGCGGGAGCTCGCCTCGCTGCTGGAAGGCCGTCGCGGACGCCTCGCAGCAGGTGAACGCCGCCGGCAGTACAGAGTCCCACGGCGAGGTCCTCGACGCCGACGCGCGCCGTCAGGCCGCTTCGCCGCCGGCGCATCCGCCCACACGGCCGCGCCCGACGTACGCCGCACGCCGAACCGGTCGGTCGAGAAGCTGGCCACGACGGCGCGCCTGGGCGCGGAGCTGATCGACCGCCTGCGCCCCGTCATCGACCTGGGGCTCGACGGCGTCCAGCGGCCGGTTCTGTCAGGCGGCGAGCTCGTCGGCGACCGCATCGGTGACCCTGCTGATCAGATCGGGCGAGACGTCGACTCCGTACATGGCGGCCAGGTGGGAGCGGATGTCCCGCACCGACATGCCACGCGCATACAGCGACAGAATCTGCTCGTTGAAACCCGCCAGCCGCCGCGCGTGCTTGGGCACGAGCTTCGGCTCGAAGGAGCCGTTGCGGTCCCGGCGAACCGCCACGGTAACCGCGCCCGCGTCGGTCAGCACGGTTTTCGGCGAGGTCCTGTTGCGGCTGTTGCCCGAGCCGCGGCCGGCCGGATCACGCTTCTCATAGCTGAGATGCTCGCTCATCTCAGCATCCAGCGCCCGCTCCAGCACGGCCCGGGTGACCTCGGTCAGCAGGCCACCCTGGCGCGGTCGCGCCGAAGGCGGGGTCCCACACCGGGCTCTCGGAGAGGAACCGACCGGGTTTTGGCTCTGCGCCTCGGACCTGCGTTCCGCGTAATTCAGCGTCCTAGAGTCACGAATCTGGGGTCTGACCTGCGCGGACATGGGTGAGGGCGCCTGAGAGGCGTTTCTCTAGG
>NZ_JBSGDB010000326.1:0-10353 GCF_053602155.1 Streptomyces sp. NPDC004561 | reverse complement strand
GCTGTTGAGTTCTCAAGGAACGGTCGCTTCCTTTGTACTCACCCTCTCGGGCTTTCCTCCGGGCTTCCCTTCGGTGTTTCCGACTCTATCAGATCCTTTCGGCGTCCGATTCCCGGTCGGCGGGATTGTCTTGGGGTTTTCGACTTTCGCCGTTCGCCCTTTCGACATTCACTACGTTAGCTCATTCTCTCGGCGACTCATAATCGAGTCCCTCGAGTTCGAATTCGGGCGCGCGGACGCGTCGAAAACGACCCCGTAGAGGGGTTGGACTAGGTAGTGGGTTGGCCGCTCCGGCTGCAGGCGATCGCCGTACCCGGTTCAGCGGCTCGGGCTACATTACGCACCTTGCCGAGGCGAGTCAACTTCGTCGGCGCCTCGGGACGTGGGCCCGGTACGGGCTCACCGTCGGGTCGTCCGCGGCCCAGTAACGCCACGGATGCGCGTCACCGTTCCCGCCCTCGCCGGCGACTCCCGTGCGCGGGCCGTTCCGTACCTGGTCAGGCGAGACCGGGGTGCCGGTCAGCATTCTCAGCGGGGTCTCGCCGGAGGCGCACGCGTCGGTGCCGTCCAGGGCTCGGTCGATCCCCAGGGCCGTGGCGAGACGGGCCGGCCCCTTGGCCAGTTCCTTGTCGCTCCGGGCCGAAAGTCGACGTTTGCGGGCCAGCTCGGTGCCCTCCACTACCTCCCCCGCGCGGAGCAGGACGGCGCTCGCCCTGCCCTCGGGTCCGCAGACGAGGTTCATGCAGTGCCACATGCCGTAGGTGAAGTAGACGTACACATGACCGGGCTCACCGAACATCACCTCGTTGCGGGCGGTGCGACCGCGGTACGCGTGCGACCCCGGGTCGTTCGGACCGTCGTACGCCTCGACCTCTGTAAGACGTACCGCGATCGGGCCGTCGGGGGTCGTCCGGACCAGGATGCGCCCCAGGAGGTCGGGCGCCACCTCGAGAACCGGGCGGTCGAAGAAGTCTCGGGGCAGTGGCTTACGGTCCGGGGGCGCGATCATGCCCTCCGAGGGTAGTCCAGGCGGGTCGGGGTCCCGGCGGAACCGGCCGCGGGCGGATCGCGTATGTAGGGGCGAGGTCCGTTCGTAAAGGGAGAGTCAATGGCGTTCAAGAAGCTGCTCGCGAGCCTCGGGGCCGGCGGGGCCTCGGTCGAGACGGTGCTGACCGAGGTCAACGTCGTACCGGGCGGTGTGGTCCAGGGTGAGGTGCGCATCCAGGGCGGGTCCGTGAACCAGGACATCGAGGGGCTGTCCGTCGGTCTGCAGGCGCGGGTCGAGGTGGAGAGCGGCGACGAGGAGTACAAGCAGAACATCGAGTTCACCAAGGTGCGGCTCGGTGGTGCCTTCGAGCTCCAGGCGAACGCCGTGCACGCGGTGCCGTTCGGACTGGAGATCCCCTGGGAGACGCCGGTCACGATGATCGACGGGCAGGCGCTGCGCGGGATGCACATCGGGGTGACGACCGAGCTGGCGATCGCGCGGGCCGTGGACTCCGGCGATCTGGACCCGATCAACGTGCACCCGCTGCCGGCGCAGAAGGCGATCCTGGACGCCTTCATCCAGCTTGGCTTCCGCTTCAAGAGCGCGGACATGGAGCGCGGCCACATCCGGGGCACGCGGCAGCGGCTGCCGTTTTACCAGGAGATCGAGTTCTTCCCGCCGTCGCAGTACCGGGGTCTGAACCAGGTCGAGCTGAGCTTCGTGGCGGACGAGCACGCGATGGACGTCGTGCTGGAGATGGACAAGAAGCCGGGTCTGTTCAGCGAGGGCTCGGACACCTACCGCTCCTTCCAGGTGGGTCAGTACGACTGGCAGGGGACCGACTGGGCGGCTTACCTCAACCAGTGGCTGTCCGAGGTCGGCAGCAGGCGCAACTGGTTCTAGGCTCGGGAACTGCTGGTTCCAGATCATCGATCAGGAGGTACCGAGGTGACCGAGCACAAGCGGCGGCCGCTCCCCCACGACTTCCACCCGCCCGTGCCGTCGTTCACGGTGACGAGTGCGGATGTCGAGGAGGGCGCGACGCTGAAGGGCGCTCAGGTCCACGCGGAGGGCAACACCTCGCCGCAGCTGCGGTGGGAGGGTTTCCCGCCGGAGACCAAGAGCTTCGCCGTGACCTGCTACGACCCGGACGCGCCGACCGGCAGCGGGTTCTGGCACTGGGTTCTGTTCGACATCCCGGCCTCGGTGACGGAGCTGCCGGCGGGTGCGGGCGGCGGCAAGTTCGAGGGGCTGCCCGAGGGCGCCGTGCACGCGCGGAACGACTACGGGACGAAGGACTTCGGCGGCGCGGCTCCCCCGCCCGGGGACGGCCCGCACCGGTACGTCTTCACGGTGTACGCGGTGGACCAGGAGAAGCTGGGTCCGGACGCGGACGTGTCTCCGGCGGTCGTGGGATTCAATCTGCGGTTCCACACGATCGCGCGTGCCCAGCTCATCGGTGAGTACGAGAACAAGGGCTGACCGCTCGGTACGAATTCAGCCGAGCGTTCATTGAACGTTTGCCCGCCTCCGGTCTTGGAAGTGATCGGAGGCGGGCATTTTTTATTGCGTTGTCCATCTCGGCGCGCCCGTACAGAGTTGATCCGAGCCCGCCGGGGGGTGGGCAGGTGCGCACGGGAGGTGGGCTGGATGCGGGACACGCTGGTGCTGAACGCGAGCTTCGAGCCGCTGTCGACGGTGACTCTGAACCGAGCCGTCGTCCTGGTGCTGCAGGACAAGGCGGTCGTCGAGCAGGCCCATCCCGAACTGCGGATGCGCGGCGCCGATCTGGACATACCCGCGCCCCGGGTGATCAGACTGTGCCGCTATGTGCGGGTGCCGTTCCGAAGACAAGCTCCCTGGTCGAGGCGGGGGGTGCTGGTCCGGGACCGGCACCGGTGCGCCTACTGCGGGCGCAGGGCGACGACCGTGGACCACGTGGTGCCGCGGTCGCAGGGCGGGCAGGACACGTGGCTGAACACGGTCGCCGCGTGCGCGGAGGACAACCACCGCAAGGCGAACCGGACTCCTGTGGAGGCGGACATGGCGCTGCTGCGGGAGCCGTTCGAGCCGACTCCGGCCGACGCGATGCTGCTGGCGCTGGGGCAGGAGGAGTTCGACTCGCTGCCGCAGTGGCTGGTGCAGCCGGCGGCGTAGGGCGTCGTCAACTCCCGGTGTACCGCGGAAGTTGCAGGAACCGCGGGCGTACGGCTGCCGTTGCCCGTCGGGGTCAACCCGGTGCGGGACGACCGGCCGGGGGCCGCGGCCGTAGCTTCTTGCACGGCATCGCGGGTCGACCGGGGGACCCGACGGGGGGACCCGGCCCGCGGCGTGCCGGAAGGGACGACCACGTCATGAGCAAGATCGGCCTGCGTACCCGCGCCGCCCTGTCGGTCACCGCCGTCGCGGCGGCGACGCTCGGGTTCTCCGGGATGACCGCCGGGGCCGCCCTGGCCAACACTCACGCGCCCGTCATCGGGTACGGCTCCTCGGGCCACGGTGTGTGGTGCGTCCAGCGCATCATCAACCGCAACTACCCGGGGGCGCTGAATGAGGACGCGCAGTACGGCACCTACACCAAGGCGTGGGTGAAGTACTTCCAGGAGCACCACGGGCTGACCGGCGGCAACGCGGACGGCGTCGTGGGGAAGAGGACCGGTTCCAAGCTGCTGGCCTCGATCGGCGGGGACACGTACTGCTACAAGTACCTGCCCACCCTGAACTGACCGCCCCTTCCGGTGCGCGCCGACCGCGCGTGCCGGAGGGAGCACCGCGGCCCGCCTTCCTCGGGAGGGCGGGCCGTTCGGCGTGCTGGGTGGGTGCCGTCAGTCGATGTGCGGCTTCTCGCGGCGCTGGTCCGGGACGCTGCCGGAGCCGCCGCCGTTGTTGCCCGAACCGCCGCCCAGGGGGCCGAAGTTGCCCATCGCGCCGGAGAGGCCCTTGAGGGCGTCGCCGATCTCGCTGGGGACGATCCAGAGCTTGTTGGCGTCGCCCTCGGCGATCTTCGGGAGCATCTGGAGGTACTGGTAGGACAGGAGCTTCTGGTCCGGGTCGCCGGCGTGGATGGCCTCGAAGACCGTACGGACGGCCTGGGCCTCGCCCTCGGCGCGCAGGGCGGCGGCCTTGGCCTCACCCTCGGCGCGCAGGATCTGGGACTGCTTCTCGCCCTCGGCGGTGAGGATGGCGGCCTGGCGGGTGCCTTCGGCGGTGAGGATCGCCGCGCGCTTGTCACGGTCGGCGCGCATCTGCTTCTCCATCGAGTCCTGGATGGAGGTGGGCGGTTCGATGGCCTTCAGCTCGACGCGGTTGACGCGGATGCCCCATTTGCCGGTGGCCTCGTCGAGGACGCCGCGCAGGGCCGCGTTGATCTCCTCGCGGGAGGTCAGGGTGCGCTCCAGGTCCATGCCGCCGATGATGTTGCGCAGCGTGGTGACGGTGAGCTGCTCGATCGCCTGGATGTAGCTGGCGACCTCGTAGGTGGCGGCCCGGGCGTCGGTGACCTGGTAGTAGATGACGGTGTCGATGTTGACGACCAGGTTGTCCTGGGTGATCACCGGCTGGGGCGGGAACGGTACGACCTGTTCGCGCAGGTCGATCCGGTTGCGGATGGTGTCGATGAACGGGACCACGATGTTCAGGCCCGCGTTCAGGGTCCGTGTGTAGCGGCCGAAGCGCTCGACGATGGCCGCGCTGGCCTGTGGGATGACCTGGATGGTCTTGATCAGGGCGATGAAGACCAACACCACCAGAATGATGAGGACGATGATGACCGGTTCCATCGTGTACCCCGTACCCCTCTCCGCCTCGGCGCCTTCGGCAGATCTCGTTGTCGTTGAGGATCTTGCTCGTCGAGTCTGACAGACCGTTGCCCAACTCGTGGGCAGGATGCCTCAGATGACGATGGCGGTGGCCCCTTCGATGTCCACGACGTCCACCTCCTGGCCCACCTCGTAGGCGCGGCCGGTGTCGAGGGAGCGGGCCGACCAGATCTCTCCGGCGAGCTTGATACGGCCGCCGGCGCCGTCGACCCGCTCCATCACGACGGCCTGTCTGCCCTTCAACGCCTCGATGCCGGTGGCGAGTTGGGGGCTCTGCCGGCCGTGCCGCGCCGCGATGGGGCGGACGACGGCGATGAGGGCGACGGAGACCACGACGAACGCGAGGACCTGGATGACGGTGTCGAAGCCGAGGCCCGCGACGACCGCGGCCGCGACGGCTCCCACCGCGAACATGCCGAACTCCGGCATGGCGGTGACCACGAGCGGGATTCCGAGCGCCGCCGCGCCGACAAGCCACCACACCCATGCGTCGATGTCGTTCACAGGGTCATCGTAGGGCCGTGCCCGGGCGGCGGACAGGGCGCGAAGGGGAGCGGGCCCGGCTCGGGGAGGGGTCAGGACAGGGGCAGGCCCTGGGCGGTCCAGCGCTCGCCGACCTGCTCGACGACGAGCGGGAGGCCGAAGCAGAGGGAGAGGTTGCGGGAGGTCAGTTCCAGCTCGATCGGGCCGGCGGCGAGGACCTTGCCCTGACGGATCATCAGGACGTGGGTGAAGCCGGGGGCGATCTCCTCGACGTGGTGCGTGACCATGATCATGGAGGGGGCGATGGGGTCGCGGGCGAGCCGGCCGAGGCGGCGGACGAGGTCCTCGCGGCCGCCGAGGTCGAGGCCGGCGGCGGGCTCGTCGAGCAGGAGCAGCTCGGGGTCGGTCATCAGGGCGCGGGCGATCAGGGTGCGCTTGCGCTCGCCCTCGGAGAGGGTGCCGAAGCGGCGCTCGAGGTAGTCGCTCATGCCGAGGCGGTCGAGGAAGGCGCGGGCGCGCTGCTCGTCGACGTCGTCGTACTCCTCCTGCCAGCCGGCGGTCATGCCGTAGGCGGCGGTGAGGACCGTCTGCAGGACCGTCTGGCGCTTGGGGAGCTTCTCGGCCATGGCGATGCCGGCCACGCCGATGCGGGGGCGCAGCTCGAAGACGTCGACCCTGCCGAGGGTGTCGCCGAGGATGGTGGCGGTGCCCTTGCTGGGGAAGAGGTAGCTGGAGGCGACGTTCAGGAGGGTGGTCTTGCCGGCGCCGTTCGGACCGAGGATGACCCAGCGCTCGCCCTCCTTGACCGACCAGGAGACCTGGTCCACCAGAGCCCGGCCCTCGCGGACCACGGATACGTCCTGAAGCTCCAGAACATCGCTCATGAGCGCGTTGTCTCCCCTTGCAGTGTGGCCGGTCTCGGCTGGTCGCGTACGCCTGTGGCTCGGTCCGCCGCGCCTGTGGGCGCAGCCCTTATGAAATCTACGCCACGAGCGTCCCGCTCCATTCCATCGGTCCGGTCCTTAGGGTGGGGGCATGCTCACGGAACCGCGTTCAGGACGCCTAGCCGCTTGGGGAAACGCCCTTTTGGCCGGACTTGTCTCTCCGGATGACGCCGCGCTCGCCATCGTGGGCGAGGACGCCGTGCACCGGGTGGAGGGGCTGCCCGGGGAGTCCGCGCCGGTCGGGCTCACGCTCGCGCTGGGGCGGCTGCGGACCCTGGGGGCGACCGGGCTGCGGGTCGCGCTGCCGGCGCCCGGCCATCCGCTGGGGCTGAGCGGGCCCCCCGAGTTCAATGCGCGGGCGCTGGACGCCGAGGAGGCGGTGGTCTGCTTCGGAGCCGCGTTCGGGCTGGTGCCGGCGGTGTCCGAGGCCGGGCCCGAGGGCGATGTGCATGCCGGGGTGGTCTGGCAGGTGCTGCCGGTGCGGGAGGCGCCGCCGGCCGATGTGCCCTCGCTGGGTGAGGCCGAGCGGGAGCTGGCGGAGGCCCTCCGGGAGGCGACCGAGGTGCTGTCGAAGCTGGACGTCGCCGGATCGGGGCCGGTGGCGGAGGCGGCGATCGACGCGTACCGGGCGCGGGCCGAGCGGGGGCGGGAGGTGCTGGCCCCGGGGTATCCGCCGCGGGCGGTACGGGTGCTGGAGCTGGCGCAGCGGGTCGCCCTGCTGATCTCCCTGGCCCATGGCACCGGGCACGGGGCCGCGGTCAGCTCTGCGGAGATCGCCGCGCGCTCGGAGGCGCTGCGTCCGGTGGAGCGGACGGCGCGGCGGGCGCAGGTGGCGGCGTACAACTCGATCGTGGAGGAGCGGGAGCGCGGGGTGCGCTGAGAGGCCGAGACGATGAGAGGCGGGAGCGCCGGGTGCGCTGAAAGGCCGAGGCGAAGAGGGGCGGGAGCGCGGGGGCGCCGAGAAAAGCTGAGGGGCTCCTCAGGTCGTCGGTGCCTGAGGAGCCCGCGGTGCTTCTCAGCCGTTGGCGGCCCTGTTGCCGAAGGCCGGGTTCAGCAGGCCGATGACGTTGACGCTGTCGCCGACCACGTTCACCGGGACGTGCACCGGGACCTGGACGACGTTGCCCGAGGCGACACCCGGGGAGTTCACGGCCGCACCCTCGGCTCCCGAGCTGGCGACGGCGGCACCGGCGGACGCACCGGCGGCGATGCCGGCGACGGTCAGGGCGAGGGCGGCCTTCTTGGCGATGTTCATGGGACAGCTTCCTCCTGCGTGTGCTTTTCCGACCCGGCCGTGGGCCGTGTCCTGGATCAACGCGGGAGTGGCCGACGGGGTACGGCGGGCGGGGTTTGAGCGCCCGTTCGGTGCATTCGGATGACAACCTGACAGGCCTCCCGGCGGGGCCGGGAGGCCTGGGGCTCACGGTCGGCGGTGGCTCAGCGGTTGAGGCCGAGGTTGCCGAAGGCCGGGTTCAGCAGGCCGATGACGTTGACGCTGTTGCCGACCGCGTTCACCGGGACGTGCACCGGGACCTGGACGACGTTGCCCGAGGCGACACCCGGGGAGCCCGCGGCCTGGCCGCCGGCCCAGGCGCCGTCCGTGGCGGAGGCCATCCCGGCGCCCGCGGCCACCAGACCCCCGGCCACCATCGTCACGGCCGCCGCCTTCTTCAGCTTCTTCACTTTCCAACCCCTCCTGGACGTTCACCGCGGCGGTTCGCCGCAGCACGCACTGGAGAACGGCGGAGATCACCGGAGGATGCGCCATCCGGGTGACATTCCCACGACGGTATGAATCTCAGCCCGGGCCGGAACCTTTCCGGGTCGCCGAGGGTGATCCGTGGGGCAGGCGTTTCAGCCGGTCACACCATGGCGCACGGCCCACAGCGCGGCCTGGGTGCGGTCGGCCAGGTCGAGCTTCATCAGGATGTTGGAGACGTGCGTCTTGACGGTCTTCTCGGACAGCACGAGGGCGCGGGCGATCTCCCGGTTGGAGCGGCCGTCGGCGATCAGGCCGAGCACCTCGCGTTCCCGCTCGGTGAGCGAGCCCCCTCTGCCCTGACCGGAGCCGGCCTCCTCCTGGGAGAGCAGGGCACCCGCGACCTCCGGCTGCAGCAGGACGTGCCCGGCGTGCACGGAGCGGATGGCGCCGGCGAGGGCGTCGGGGTCCACGTCCTTGTAGACGTATCCGGCGGCGCCCGCGCGCAGGGCCGGGACGACCGTGCGCTGCTCGGTGAAGCTGGTGACGATCAGCACGCGCGCGGGGTTGCCGAGCTCGCGCAGCTTGCGCAGGGCGCCGATGCCGTCCATGCCCGGCATCCGGACGTCCATGAGGATGACGTCGGGCCGCAGTTCCTCGGCGCGGGCGACCCCGTCGGCGCCGTCGGCCGCCTCGCCGACGACGGCTATGTCGTCCTGCACCTCCAGGAAGGTGCGCAGGCCCCGGCGGACGACCTGGTGGTCGTCGACGAGCAGCACCTTGATGGGCTCAGCCACCGGGGGCCTCCATCTCGATCGTGGTGCCCTTGCCGGGCGCCGATTCCACGGCCAGCGTGCCGCCGACCCCGCTCGCCCGGTCCCGCATGGAGACCAGGCCCAGGTGCCGTCCGGCGCGGCGGACCGCCTTGGGGTCGAAGCCGCGGCCGTCGTCGGTGACGCGGAGCACGGCTCCGTGGCCGCGCCGCTCCACGCGTACGTCGACGTGTCCGGCGTCCGCGTGGCGCAGGGCGTTGTGCAGTGCCTCCTGGGCGACCCGGAGCATGGCTTCCTCCTGGGCGGCGGGCAGGGCGCGGAAGCCGTTGCTGGTGAAGGTCACGCGCGCGGTGTGGGCGCGGTCGAGCACCTGGGTCTGGGTGCGCAGGGTGGCGACCAGGCCGTCCTCGTCCAGGGCGGCGGGCCGCAGCTCCACGACGGCGGCGCGCAGTTCGTCGGTGGCCTCGGCGGCGAGCACGGCGACCTGGTGGAGCTCTCCCTTGGCGCGCGCGGGGTCGCGGTCGACGAGGGCGGCCGCGGCCTGGGCGGTCAGGCGCAGCGAGAACAGCTTCTGGCTGACCGCGTCGTGCAGCTCGTGGGCGAGGCGGGAGCGTTCCTCGGCGATGGTCAGCTCGCGGCTGCGCTCGTACAGGCGGGCGTTGGTGAGGGCGATGGCGGCGTGCTGGGCGAGGATGGCGAGGAGTTCCTCGTCCTCTTCGGTGAAGCCGCACCCTCCGTCCGGCTTGGGGCGGTTCTTGTTGGCCAGGAAGAGCGCGCCGATGACCTCGTCGCCGTCGCGGACGGGCAGGCCCAGGAAGTCGGCCAGCTCGGGATGGGCGGCGGGCCAGCCCTCGAAGCGGGGGTCCTTGCGCACGTCGGCGAGGCGCTCGGGGCGGGCCTCGTGCAGCATCGCGGCGAGGATGCCGTGCTGGCGGGGCAGCGGGCCGATCGCCTTCCACTGGGCGTCGCTGACGCCGTCCACGACGAACTGGGCGAAGCCGCCGTGGTCGTCGGGCACTCCGAGGGCGGCGTACCGCGCGTCGAGCAGCTCGCGGGCGGAGGCGACGATCGTCTTGAGGACGTCGCGCACCTCCAGATGCCTGCTCATGGCCAGCAGCGCGGAACTCACCGCGGCGAGGCCGGACCGGGGGCCGTGACTCATGTCCTCACGGTACCGGCGGGGTGTGACAGGGCGGATCCGCCCGGTGGCGGCCGGGTCCGGTCCTCGGGACCTAGACCGGTCGGGGTAGGTCCCCGGGCCGGGGGCGGGCGGCGTACGCCGAAGGACCCCTCCGCTTTGCGGCCCGCGTCCGAGGCGGCCGGGGAGGTGCCGTTCCTACGTTGATCCCACCGCCCGTGGGGGCGGTGAGCGACGAGGGGACGGTAGTCATGCCGGTAGCGGTCATCACGGGGGCCTCGAAGGGTTTGGGGCGGGCGCTCGCCGGGGCGCTGGCCGGGCGCGGCTGGGATCTGGTGCTCGACGCGCGGGGCGCGCCGGCCCTGAAGGAGGCCGCGGAGTCCGTGGCCGGGCACGGGACCCGGGTGGAGGCGCTGCCCGGGGACGTCACGGACGCGGGGCACCGGGCCGCGCAGGTGGCCGCCGCGCGGCGCCTCGGCGGCCTGGACCTGCTGGTGAGCAGTGCGAGCG
>NZ_JBSGDB010000325.1:0-10388 GCF_053602155.1 Streptomyces sp. NPDC004561 | reverse complement strand
GGTGGGGTGGGGGTGCGGTGGGGGTGGTGGGGTGGGGGAGGTGTGCCGGGGTGCCTCATGTCTGGAATGTGGGTGTTCTGTGCGGCGTGGGTCGTGTTTTTTGCGGGGTCGGTGCGGGGTCGGTGCGGGGCCGCGGTGGCTGCGGTGGCGTGTGCGTGGAACCCGCGCCGGAAGCCTCCTTCTTGTTGTCTTTTCCGTGGCTCCGCATGGGGTGCCGGTTTTCGGGTCCGGTTTTCGGGTCCGGTGTGGCTTTCCCTTTTCTTGTTGTTGGTCGTCCGGTCTTGTTTTTGGTGGTCCGGGGGTGGTGTCGGCGGCGGGCGTCCCGGCCGTCGTCCCGGCCGTGGAGGGTCTCCCGGCGCAAGTCCCTGCGCGGGGGGTGGCCGGTCCTGGCGTGGTCGTCGAAGGCGGGTTCATGTCCTGGGGCTTCTCGGAGAGGTTCCCGTTCGGCGCCGGTGGCCGGTATGGGTTTTGGCCGGCCGGTTCTGCAGGTCCGCCGTAACACCGTGTGTCACCGTCTGACCCGTCTCGCCGGCCTCCTGGGCGCAGTCCTCCAGGACCCCGGTGTCCGCGGGGAGTTCTGGTTCGCCGTGCAGTGGCTGCCCGGTGTGCCGGCCGACGCCCGGCGTGCGCGTTCCTGTACCCCGTGCCACCACGGTCGTTGCCCAGGCCTTGCAGGGACAGGCGAGGAGCCCCCCTCGTGGGGGGCTCGGCTGTACTCAGTCTGTAGCTGGAAGTGCTGCCGGGGGTTCGGTCCGTCGGGTCCCCGGGGGGCGGTGGCTGTGCCGTGCGGCGGTTTCCTGTGCCCCTGGGAGGTTCGGGGCGGGTGTGTGTAAGCACTTCTTTGGGCATCAGCGCACCAGCGTTTCGGGGCTCCACTGACGTACCAAGTTGATCTGGCTCCACCGGTATGACGAGACAGTTCAGGCCAGGGTCAGGAGGGCCTGCGCGTCGCATCTTGCGGCGTGATCGGACAGGGGATGACTTCGTTCTGGACTGGTAAGCGGGTACGTCTGCGCGGTATCGAGCCCGAGGGCTGGACGGTGTTCGGTCGCCGGGCCCTCGACATCGCGCCGAAAGTCGCCCCGGTCGGGCCACGTCAGAGGAGATGGAGCACCTCGGCCGGCGCGCCGGGACGCTGGTCAACGGGCAAGGGATCGACCAGGTGGACCCGGCACCCCAGCGTGGCAGCGCCGACGTCCGCAACAGGCTCGTCTCCCACCATGAGTGCATCGCCGGGTGCCACTCCGAGCTTGTCGCACGCCATCTGGAAGATCCGGGGATCGGGCTTCTTCACCCCGCGCTCGAAGGAGAGGAAGTAGGCGTCCACGAGGGCATCGACACCGTGGTCGCGGAAGACGGGGCGCATGTCCCAGCCGATGTTGCTGACGACAGTGACCGGGATGCCTCGCGCGCGCAGGGCGCGGAGGGTTTCCTCGGTGTCGGGATAAGGCAGCCATGCCCCGGACACTTGAGAACGTTCATACAGGGCCTCGGCCAGGTCAGCCGCAGGCAGCTTCGCTTCCCGGGCAAGGGCTGTGAAGGCCGCCCGGTGTCGTTCGGCGGTCAGATCGCGCTCCCGCCACAGTGCCTCCAGATGGGGCGGCACTTTACGCGGAGGAACCCCTCCGGGCTGAGCCCCGGACTCTTCCAGCCGGCTGACGCACGCGTCGAGTTCACCCTCGGGCACGTCCAGGCGGGCCTTCGTTGCCACCGCGCGCAGCCACTGCGCGGCCGATTCGATCCGGAAGAGGGTCCCGGAGAAGTCGAACATCACACCCTTGATCATGCAGCCGATCCTGGCGGCGCCGAGGAGCCGGCCGCAAGCCCAAGACGATCAAGATCTGCAACCCTCCACGCACCTGTCGGGGGCGCGCCGGCGGAGGTCCACCGAGGGTTCAGAACTACCGCCAGCACCCCCCCACTCCGGCCAGCGGAACCACCCGATCGAAGTGGGGCCAAATCACCTTGCTGCAGGGACGTGAATCACACCGACACATGCCCCCTGCGACCCGCCGCTGGGGCCAAAACAACTCCGTGCACTGGAGCCGAAACAAGTGCTTACAGACAGGGCGGGTGCGGGTGCGGGGCGGGTGGGGTGGGGTGGTGACGAGGCCCCGGGAGCGGGGTGCGAGGACGTGGGGTCTGTCGCTCGGCGGTCCGAGGGCCTCGTGCGGTACCCGCCGCGGCTGTGGTGGCCGCTTGCGGTCGTCTGCGGTTGTTGCGGGGGTGGTGTTCTAGGGGGTGACGCCGTGGGCGGCCAGTTGGTCGGTGGCCTGCTCGTAGGTGTGGGTGAGGAGTTTGCGGGTGGCGTCGATGATGTTCTGGGTGGCGCCCTGGACGGTGCCCTGGGTGTTGTTGGTGCCGCTCTGGGTGCCGCCCTGGGTGTTGTGGTTGCCGGCGCCCTGGGTGGCTCCCTGGGTGTTGTTGTTGCCGGCGCCCTGGGTGGCGCCCAGGGTGTTGCGGGTGCCGCTGAGCGTGCCGCCCTGGGTGTTGTGGGTGCCGCCCTGGGTGCCGCCCTGGGTCTGGGTGTTGCGGGTGCCGCCCTGGGTGCCGCCCTGGACGTTGTTGGTGCCGCCCTGGGGCCCGCCCTGGGTGTCGGTGTTGCGGA
Organism: Streptomyces sp. NPDC004561; assembly: GCF_053602155.1. NCBI lineage: Bacteria > Bacillati > Actinomycetota > Actinomycetes > Kitasatosporales > Streptomycetaceae > Streptomyces > Streptomyces sp. NPDC004561. The sequence goes on along the minus strand of NZ_JBSGDB010000325.1, from coordinate 7,780 downwards.
TGCCGCCCTGGGCTCCGCCCTGGACGTTGTTCGTGCCGCCCTGCGCACCGCCGAGGGTGTTGCCGGTGCCGCCCTGCATGCCGCTTTGGACGTTGCCGGTGCCGCCCTGGGTGATTCCGGTGCCGCCCTGGGTGCCGCCCTGCCCGTTGCCGAATTGCACGTTATTGCTATTACCATCCCCTTTGTTGATGATATTGCCGTAGAATCCGTTGTTGAAAACGATGGTGACCGGTGCCGGGGATACGGGAGCGGTGCCGGTTTCCGCGGAAGCCTGGCCCGCTGTTGCGCCCGTCAGTGCCATGGCGGCGGCGAAAGTCAGGGTTGTGTAGATGCCGACCCGTTTCACGGCAGTCCTTTCGTGCGGTAGGTGGGGGACAGGAATTCCTGCCGGACCAACCTGGCGCAGAAAGCCGTGGTGCAACTACGGCGACACGGGTGATGTCACCCGGACAGAGTGCCGGCGATATCGGCCCCCTTCATGGAGAGCCGTCTCGATCGGCTCGATCAGTCTCAGTGTCGTGCTGACGATGGTGGAGCGTCTGGTTCCGGGCGGGTTGGGGGAGCTGTGCCGGCGGGTGGTGCCCCCGGCGCCGGTGCGCCCGCAGGGCGGGGCCGGCGGCGTCAGCGTCATGGCGGTTGTGGCCGTGAATCGTGTTCGTAGCCGCGACGGGGTGCACGTGGCGTTTGGTGCCGCCGGTTTCCGGCCTGTCCGGGCCGGGCGTGCACCCCGGTTCACCCGGGGGGAGCAGGGCCCGGGTGTGGGGAAGGCTTCACCGCCTGGTCCTGGACGGACGCGGCGCACGCGGGGAGTTGGACTGGTCGCGCTGCGCCATCGGCTCGGCGAGCCCGCGCGCCATGAAAGAGGGGGCTGACGGGCCCGGATCCGGTGGACCGGGGCAAAAAAAAGGGGGATTGAAGATCCACTTGATTGCCGAGCGGACCGCTCTGCCCTCTCTCGGTCGGCATCTGCGCTGCCGGTACCCACGACAGTCAGGGGCTGGAACCTCTGGTGCGGGGCGTGCCTCCCCTCCGCTCCCGGCGCGGGCCTGGTCGGTGACGGCCCGCCGAGCTCCACGGCGACCAGGGGTACGACTACGACCGCCTGCGCCGACGGCTCCGCTCGCGGAACATCACGCCGCGCATCGCCCGCACGGGCATCGAGTCCTGCCAGCGGCTGGGCCGTCACCGCTGGACCGCGCAGAGAACGGTGGCCCGGTCTGCTGGATGCCGCCGCCTGCACCGCCGCTGCGCACGCAAGGCCGACGCTTCCTCGCGTTGGCCGGCACCGCCACCCTCGTCCGCTCTCGCAGGCTCGACGGCTTCGCACCGCGGTCATGCGATGGCGCGCGCGAACCGGTGTGCCCACTGTGGTCTTCGTGGCAGAACCCAAATACCGGATCCGAGCCCTGCACACGGACTCCACGGTCACCGTCTACCAGGCCTACGCCCCGGAGATCGGCATGCCGGCCGCCCGGGAGGGGCGTTTCCCGGCGGCGTGGCAGCGGGACCGGATGACGTGGATCAAGCCGTCCTTCCTGTCGATGATGTACCGCTGCGTGTGGGGCACCGAAGAAGGACAACAGACCGTCCTCGCCGTCGAGATCTCCCGCGACGGCTTCGCGTGGGCACTGGAACACGCCTGCCTGTCCCACTACGAGCATGGACTCCACGCCGACCGCGCCACGTGGAAGCACCGATTGAAGCGGGCTGCGGCCCGGGTGCAATGGGACCCCGAACGCGACCTGCGCCTTCAGCCACTTGCCCACCGATCGCTCCAGCTCGGCCTCGCCGGCGAAGCCGCACGTCTCTACGCCGATGAGTGGACCGTCTCCATCACCGACGTCACATCGCTCGCCCACACCATCCACGCGCATGTACGGGAAGGGGATCTGGACGCCGCGCGGCGGCTCCTGCCCCGTGAACGTCCCTACCCCGTGCACGACGGGGTCCTGGCTCACCTGCATCGATGATCCGAACTGCCAGTTGGGATGATCTCCAAGGGGACCGGGCTGTTTCCGTCCTGCGGTTGCAGACCACGCGCGAGGAGACCGGCGCGGCCCACTGTGAAACCATGATCCGCCGGGCGATGATCGCTCTCATGGTTCGCCGGCTCGCCCGAGCCCGCTCGGCGCCCCGACCGGGCCCTCGGCCGCTCTCACGCGCCGCCGGCCGGCACAGCGCACATCCCGTGCAGCGCACGTCCCTTCAGGTGTCGTACGAGCCGTCCCACGGCGCGCTGAACCCGAGCCGGTTCGAGCCGAGTCGGGTGGAACTCGGCCCGGTCGTCCTGTTCCTCTGCCTCGGGATGCTCCCCGTGGCACTCGCGGACCAGGCCGAACCGTGTGCCGTCGGCCTCCACGGCGCACGGGGCGATCGCGATGTCGGTGAAGTGCCGCCCGGGCAGCGCGTCCAGCCACTCGTGCAGGAGCCGCTGCGCGGCTTCCCCCACGGGTGCCTTCGCCGGCCCGTCAGCGACCGTTTTGGCTGCACTGATCCGGGAGTCCAGGTGCCGGCCGGCGGCGTCGAACTCGTGCAGCACGCAAGTACCACCGCCGAGTACCCGGCCATCGCCGTCCCGGCCTGCGAAAACACCGCTGACGTGAGCGAAGGACTGGCCTCCGTCCCACTGCCCGATCGTGGGCGTTCGGTAGTTCGGTTCATGCCGAATGGGAACCGGGCCGAATGGGAACCGGGTCAGGCACAGTCATGGCCGCACCCTGCGTGCCGGCCACGACAGAACGGATGCTTGCCTGGCCTGGTTCGCCGCAGACCTCACACGCTCTCTCAGTGAGTGCCGCCGGGATCGGTCTGGTTGTGGTCGGGCTGCTTTGCCGGGGCTTGGAGGCGGCCGCGGGACGGCGCACGCGGGCGGTTTCCCCGGGGCCGGGATGCGGTGGCAGCCGGTGCCGGCGGGGGTGTGGCGGGCAGTTCGGTGATCGGGGTGGCCGGGTGGCCGGGGTTCGGGTGGCGCGTCGCGGCCGGGGTGGGTGGCGCGTCGTGGCCGGGGTCGGGCGGCGCGTCGTGGGCGGGGCGGTCGGCGTTCCCGGTGGTGGGGCTGGGGCTGTTCGCCGGTGGGGTCGGGGGCGGGGGCGACGGCCGGGTCTGGTCGCCCCCGCGCGGGTGTGGGGTGCGGTGTCGTTTCGCTGCTGGTGGGGTGGCCCGGTTCGCTGCCGGTGCGGGCGGGCTCGGTTCAGTGCTGGTGGGGGTGGTTCGGTCGGGTGGGCAGCAGTGCGTGGGCGGACACGTAGTCGGCGACGTGGGTGCCGATCGCCCTGCCGTCCTCGGCGTCCCAGCGGTAGTGCACGCCCAGCCAGAGCCGGCTGAACTCGCCTTCCTGGGCGACCTGGCTGAAGCTCCTCATCGGGCGGTAGGCCTCGAGGGTGTGCGGGTCCTCGGAGTGGGCGGTGAAGGAGGCGTTGTCACGGCCGAAGAAGTGCTTCATCGCGCCTGCCCAGGCGGCGGTGAAGTTGGCGTGCCCGGAGGTCCAGGCGGAAAAGCACGGGGTGAACGGTGCCCCGGCGCGGTCCGCGCTGAGGGGCTCCCAGGTGGTGTTCGCGCCGCCCGTCGCGTGGATCGCGGTCACCGGGCGCCACAGTTTGATCGGGGTGTCGAACTTGGTGTCCCAGGCCGCGATCCCGGCGTCCGCCAGCGACAGCGCCGACGTCGCGAACAGACGGGTGGTGTCGTACGTGCCGAGCCGGAACTTCCTGGCGACGATCCCGGTCAGCTCGAGCATCTGTCCCGGGGGCTTGTAGGTGCCGTCCAGGTCGTGGTCCCAGAACCAGCCGATGACGGTCTGTTCGTGGGTGCGCTCGGTGGAGTCGACGGCGCCGACCCGCCGCACCTCCTCGCGCTGGCTCGCGTACTGGGGGCTGGCCACCATATCGGCGTAGGACGTGAAGCCGCGCAGGGTGGGAGGCCGGAACTGCGAGCCGGAGCGGAGCACGAACGGTCTCACCTTGCCCCAGTTCGGGGTCACCGCGTCGCCCGGCTGCCTGCAGTCGGCTTCACCCGTGGGCCGCCAGGCTCCGGGTGTGGTGGTGTCGCCGCTGTAGCGGTCGGGGTTGTCGGATCCGTCGCCCGCCCGGGCCCGGTTGATCTGCCTGACCACCGGGTCGACGACCAGGCGGTCCAGGGGGTCGTAGGAGTGGGGGGAGCGGCCGGTGCGGGCCCTGAACCGGGCGTCGATGTAGGCCTGGTCGGCCGGGAACAGCTGCGAGATCATCCGGTACGCCGTGCGGTCGATCAGCCGCTCCTCCTCGTCCGCACGCGGCCGCGACCCTTTGGCGGCGTACTTCAGCGGCCGGTTGAGGTAGGGCTGGTACTTCAGGGATTTGTACGTGTACTGGTAGGCGCTCTCGGCGTTGTAGACCGCCGCGTAGACCATCGCCCCGGCCCTGGTGAGTCTGCCGGGCGAGGCGTCCCAGCCCCGCGCATTGCGGAACGTCTGGAGCAGGACCTTGTTCCAGTACTGCGTCGGATCGTCCTTGTGTCCTGTCGCGGCGGCGGCCTGCGGCGCACCGGCCGCCACCGGACTCAGCCCGGCGAGCAGGGCAGCGGCCACGACAGCGGCCCGCAGCCCTCCCAGGCGTCCGCCGAGACGGGACTTCACGCCCGCAAGCAGGGACTTCGCGGCCGGCCGGCGGCCGTGATCGGGCTCGGGAGCCATGGCATTCCTTTCGACGTCGCTGATCAACAGCGGCAGCGTAAGGTCGCATATGCCAAGATCAGGATGAACCACGCCGAAATACCGATGATCCTATATACGTCAGGATTTGTGCGGAAACGCCCGTCCGGTCGTGACTGACTGACTGTCAGCCGGGCCGTGACGGCCCGGGCATGACGAGGTCTCACCCGGGCGGGTGGTCTGCCGCGGCCGCCGAGCCGCGGCCGCCGAGCCGACTCCGCAGAGAGGGGGCGTGCCCGGCCGCCTGGTCGCCTCGGTCGCCGGGCTGCCGGGCGTCCGCGCCGGCATCCTCTGCCACCACATCCCGGACCCGAGGCAACGGCGCGCTCCCAGACCTGAGGGAACGGTGTGGTCCCGGGCCTGAGGGATCTGCGCGCTCCCGGGTCTGAAGGAGCGGCGCGATCCCGGGCCGCCTGGAGGGATGGTGCGCCGGTGCCGTCCCTCGGCGGCTCGACGTCCCCGCGATGGGGGCGGGCCCCGGCGGGGTCGGTCTCGCCGGGGTTTGCCGGCCTCGCCTGCGCACGCCCGGTTCCCGGGGGTGGTCCCTGGCGGCCCTCTGCCCGGTTCGCCCGGGATCCCGCGCCTCTCGCCCCCCCCGGGGGGCTCGCGGTCATCCCGTGTCTGTGCGGGGCGGTGCGCTGTGTCGGTGCCCCTGTCTCCTCGGCGTCACGCGCAGCCCCCCGGCTTCGCCGTCGGTGACCTCTGCCGTCCTTGGCCGGGCTGTGCCGGGGAAGGGGGCTGGGTGTCCCGCGGGGGCGGGGCTCGGCGGGGGTGGGGCTCAGGCGGCGGGGGTGGGGCTCAGCGGTAGGCGGCGAGGAAGGTGCGGACGCCGGTGGTGGCGTAGTGGTCGAGGTCGGTTTCGGTGTGCTGGGGGGTGCCGGTGAACATGGCCTGGTTCACCGGGATCCACAGCAGCAGGCCGGCGAAGTGGCCGGCGGCCAGCATCGGGTCGTCGGTGCGGAGCAGCCCGGCGTCGGTCAGGCGCTGGAAGGCGGCCGCGAGGGTGGCAAGGACCCGTCCGAAGCCCTGCTCGTACCAGGTGGCGCCCAGGTCGGGGAAGGCCTCGGCGTTGGCGATGACCAGGCGCCGCAGCTTCAGCACCCGGGGCTGGGTGAGGGCGGTGAGGAACCGGCGGGCGAGCCGGTTCAGGTTCTCCTCCAGGCGGGCGGCGTCGGCGGGGATGTCGGCCACCAGGTCGATCACGGCGTCGACCCGGTCGGTGGTGGCCAGGACGATCTGCGCGAACAGCTGCTCCTTGTCGGCGAAGTGCTTGTAGACGGTCTGCTTGGACACCGCGGCCAGCCTGGCGATGTCGTCCATGCTGGTGCCGGCGTAGCCCTTGTCCAGGAACACCTCCGTCGCCGCCTCGAGGATCGCCTGGTGCTTGCGGGCCGACCGGCCCGGTGCGCTGGCCTCCATGCCACCACCTCCATCCCGTGAGTACTGGACAGTCCAGTTTCCCCTTGGGTACTGTACCGTCCAGTTCCACACCAGTACCACACCGTCCAGTTCTTCCGGCCGATGTTCCCGGACCAGGAGGGAGGGGCCGCGTGACCCACCCGCTCGACGCCCCGGTTCGTCCCGCGCCACGGCCGGCCGGCGCCTTCCGTCCCCGCCCGCCCGGGGCCCCCGGCTCCGCGGCGGTGAGGCCCGCGCCCGCGCCGCCCCCCGCCTGCACCGCCGCACGTCAAGACCGCCTCTGCACCGCACCCACCGACAGGAGACCGTGACCTCATGACCGCACCGGTGAAGGGTCCCGCCAGCTACTTCCCCTCGATCGAGAAGAAGTACGGACGCCCGATAGCGCAGTGGAAGGACCTCATCCGCGCCTCCCCGCTGACCAAGCACATGGAACTGGTGGCCTGGCTCAAGACCGAGCACGGCCTGGGACACGGCCACGCCAACGCCCTCGTGGCGCACACCCTGGCCGAGGACACCGGGCGGCCGTAGCCCGCGCCCCCCACCCGTGAACCGGGAAAGACGGCACACCCGCAGTCGTACCGGGGCCGGATCACCGGCCGCCCGCACCCGCACCCGCCGCTTCCCCGGGACGCCCCGCACCCCGGCAACCCCCGTGGCCCCCGGCGCCGTCCCGCGGCCGCCCGCGACCCCCGCGGTGCGCTCCAGCCCGCGCCCGGGCCGCCCCCGCACCCGTACCGCGTCGAGCCACGCCGAGCCTCGGGGGGTGCCTGCGGCCCGGCAGTTCCCGCCCGCGCCCGGGCCGCCCCCGCGCCCGTACCGTGCCGGGCCGCGCCGAGCCTCGGGGGTCCCGCGGCCCGGCAGTTCCCGCCCCCCTCACCGCCCGCGGAGCCGCCCGCAGTTCTGCGGGCGGGCCCGCCCGTTTTCCTCGACTTCCGCCCTCCAGGAGGCTGTTCATGTTCGAAGGTGACCGCGTCCGGCTGCGTGCTCTGCGTGCCGAGGACGCAGAGCACCATCTGCGCTGGCGCAACGACCGAGAAGTGGTCCGGTGGGCTGCCGCCGGCGACCCCTGCTTCGGACCGGTCACCGCGGAGGCCGTCGCGCTCGCCTTCGAGACCATGCTGCGCCTGGTGCCCAGGGAGTCGGCCGTCTTCACGGTCGAGGACCGGGCGGACGGCCGTCCGATCGGCATGGCCGACTACCGCGACCTCGACCCGTACACGGCGACGGCCACCCTCGGCGTCACGATCGGCGAACGGGAGTACTGGGGACGCGGTCACGGCAGCGAGGCCGTGCGGCTGCTGACGGGCCATCTCTTCGGCGCCTACCCGCTGCGGCGCCTGGAACTGGACACCTGGAGCGGCAACGAACGCGCCCTGCGCGCCTTCACCCGGCTCGGCTACCGCGAGGAGGGCCGCCGCCGGGAGGCCGTCGAGGTGGACGGCCTCCCGTACGACCGTGTGCTGCTCGGCATGCTCCGCAGGGAATGGCAGGAGTCGCGCGAACACCCCGCACCCGCCTCCCGGGACCGGAGCGAAGCCGCACGGCAGGAAGCCGAGGGAGCGGGCGGGAGCGTGAGCGGGGCCCGGCCGGGACGTGGATGGTGGAGTAGAGGGCGAGGATGCCGCCCAGCGTGGCGTCGGGCAGGTCCAGGGCGGTCATCGAGCCGACGTG
>NZ_JBSGDB010000324.1:0-10390 GCF_053602155.1 Streptomyces sp. NPDC004561 | reverse complement strand
GATCCGGTGGTCCGTGGGTCCGTCGCCGCGCAGCAGCCGGGCCGTGCAGCGGAAGAAGCGGCGGAGGGCGTGAAAGACATGGTCCCGCCTGCTTGAGCCGTGATGCCTCTGCCCCCATCATCGGTCACCCGCTCAAAGGAACCAGAGGGCACAGGCCCGACACCCGGATCCTGCAAGGCCCTGTTGGGGCCTTTGGCTTCGGCCGGGTCCTGCATGTTCCCGGAACTGTGGCCTCCGCCACGGCGAACATGATCGTGTCCTGGTGAGATCGCCGGATGCTCGGTTTCCTCCTGCGTCTGCTGCCCTTCTGGGTCCGCGAACCCCTGCTCATCGCCATCGGGTCCGTTCTCGGCGCACGCATCATGTATCTCGCCGTCCGCGATCACGACCGGGTCGCGGCCGCTCTCGGCGTGGTCTTCCTCGTGTTCACCGCGATACGCGTCTACGCGGTGCTCCGGGCCCTGCGCGCCCGCCGAAACCCGAGCCCGGCGGCCTCCGCAGACCGAGCAGCGGCCGATGCCGCCGCCCAGGCACACCACCAGCCCCAACCCCAGCCCCAGGTGCTGGCCGGAGCCGGTCCGCGTCCCGCCTCGGCCACTCCGGCGAAGGAGCCCAACGCGTGGGGGCAGGCCGTCGCGGCGGTGGCCGTGTTCGGAGCGCTCGCGGCCGCACTATGGGCGGCCCCGCACGTGCTGCCGTCCGACCGCAGTACGCCGCAGCCCGCCTCGTGCCCGGACGGGGAGCACGCGAAGCCGCCGAAGGCCTACAAGCAGACGCCCCGGGCCGTGACCGGTGACGAGCTGTGCAAGGCGCTCAACCGGCCCGATCTGGCCCAGCTCCTCGGAACGCCGGGGGAGATTGCGACCACGGCTTCCGGCACCAGCGACACCGCGCCCCTGACGGACGGAAAGGTCGCCCGGCCGGAGGCCGAGGTCGCGTTCGACACCTACACCGTGAATGTCTCGGCCACCTACAACGGGCTGTCGACCGCCCGGTACGTGAAGCTGATGAAGATCGGGGGCGAGAGAGACATCAAGACGCTCAGGGTTCTCGGCCGGCCCGCGGTCTTCTCCTCGGACCACACCATGAAGTTGAAGATCAGTCTCGGGAGCGGCGGAACAGGCGGACCGGTCGAACAGGGTCCCCTGGCCAGGACGCTGTCCGCGGCCCTCGACCGCAAGGACCGGGGCGGCTACTACGACATCACCGTGTGGAGCACCAGCGGAGCCCTCCCGGACGACAGCGTTCTCCTCGGCATCGCCGAGAAGGTCCTTCCGACGGTCCCCGAACGGACGGTCCGATAGGGCCCCGAAAACCTATTGGCCGCGAAAAGCACTGCAGCCCACGCCACGTGCCCCGAGCCCCACACCGAGGGGCGGTTTTCCGTCGGTGATGGCAGGTGCAGGCGAGGGCCTCTCGCGGAACTCTCGTAACCGGTCGTTGCGAGAGCGGTCGCACACTTCGAGGGGCCGGTCCACTTCTCATCGGTTCTGCTGGTCGGGTGTCGCCCGGATGCGGCTGGTGGGCTGTGATCGCTCGGTGGCGGCCCAGGTGGCCAGGAGCCGGATCTTGTCGTGGTCGGGGGTGTCCGGGGCGGCGCTGTAGGCGGTGAGGGTCAGGCCGGGCTGGGCCGCGGTGCGCTGGGTGCTCGAACCCGCCCCCGGCCCGCGGGTGCTCGACCTCGGCGCCGGAACCGGCAAGTTGACCGGCACGCTGGTCGCGCTGGGGGCCGAGGTCATCGCGGTCGAGCCCGATCCGGGGATGCTGGCCGAGCTGCGCCGCTCACTGCCGGATGTCCGTGCCCTGCCGGGCAGCGCCGAGGCGGTACCGCTGCCGGACGCTTGTGTCGATGCCGTGCTGGCCGGCAACGCCCTGCACTGGTTCGACATGGCCGTCGCGGGACCCGAGATCGCCAGGGTCCTCGCACCCGGCGGTGTTCTGGCCGGCGGGCCGTCACGAAACATCGGGGAGCGTCTCCCCGGCGTCCGGGGCTCGCTGCGCCGATACCGCGGCGCCGGCCTCGGCTGTGCGGCCGGACGCGACGCCTGCACCGAGGCCCCCACCGGCCCGCCCCGCCTCGTCGCGGTGACCGCGCAGTGCGACCGGCACAGGGGTGACGGCACACGGGGCGGCAAGGACCGGCGGAGCGGCTGCCCGGAGTACGAGCCGGCCCGCCGCCGTCACCTCACCAGGCGGACGGACACCGGGAACCGGCGGCCGCCGCCGGACGGCGGGGCGAGGGGCGCCGGCCGGTTGGGGTGGTCCTCACAGCCCGCTCCCCTCGGTGCGCAGCTCGAACCAGATGGTCTTGCCGGTGGCCGTCCGCGTGCTGGCCCAGGCGTCGGCGAGCATGTCGAGCAGTTCGGTGCCGCGGCCGCCCTCCGCGTCCGGGGCGGCGGTGTTGCGCACGGGGCTGGCGGGCTCGGTGTCCTCGACCTCGCACAGCAGGCGGGAGTGGCGCAGCCGCAGGTTGAGCCTGAGCGGGCCGCGCGTATGACGCAGGGCGTTGGTGACCAGCTCGCTGACCAGGAGCTCGGCGGTGTCGGCCAGGTCGCCCCGGGCCCACTCGCCGAGCTGCGCGGTCACCAGGTACCTGGCCCGGCGCGCCGAGGTCAGCTCCCGCGGCAGCGGCCAGGAGGCCTCCCAGGCGCTGGCGCGGCCGCGCGGCGCGTCCAGCGGGAGAAGCGGTGCCAGCATGCGGGACCACATGGCTCCCTGCCTGGCGACCCACGAGGAGATGCCGGCGGGGGAGGGCCGGGCCGCCCGGCGGGGGGCGAGGACGCGGCCGATGGCCTGGCTGGCCATGGAGATCAGTCCCTTCTGAGCCGGCGGCGGACGGTCCGCCCCGGCGAACGGGCCGGGGCGATGCGCCGGGCCCGTACATGTAGCACCTGCTACATTCAAATATAGACGTAATGGACGCTACGGTAAAGACCTCACCAAAACTCCCGAAGGAGACAGTCCGGAAGGCGCGGCCGTCCCCTCCCGCGCGTCAGGAGCCCGCATGCCCCGCCCGCCCGATCCGGCCAAGCGGCGCGCCCTGCTCGAGGGGGTCCGCGAGTACGTGATGCGCAACGGCCTCGCGGACCTGTCCCTGCGCCCGCTCGCCCAGGCCCTGGGCACCAGCGACCGCATGCTCCTGTACTACTTCGGCACCAAGGAGCGGATGGTCGCCGAGGCCCTCGGCATCTTCGAGCGCCGGCCCATCCTGCGCGCCCGCCGCCTGCTGCAGACCTCGGGCTCGCCCGCGGACCCCGCCGGCCTGCGCCGTTTCATGGAGGAGGTGTGGCGCCACTACGGCGACCCCGAGGTGCGCGCCGCGCTCCCTCTCTACCTCGAGGTCATGAGCGCCAGCGTGCTCCACCCCGACCGCTACGGGCCCGTCATGCGCGACATCCTCACCGAGTGGACGGACCTGCTCACGTCCCTCTTCCGCGGCCTCGGCATGGCAGAGGACCGCGCCCGCACCCAGGCCACCCTCCTGACCGGCGCCGTCTTCGGCCTCCTGGTCGCCCCCCTGGCGGACGGCCTCTGGGAACGCGCCGACACGGCCTTCCACGCCCTCCTCGACAGCCTGGAACCCGGCTGGCACACCACGGCGTAATCACGACGGCGTCATCACCACGGCGCAATCACGCCCGGCAGGGCGCCGCGCGCCGAAGGCAGGCCCACCGCAGGTCGGCCCTCGCCCCGCGCCTGGCCCCGGCGGCATCGCCGACGAGCCTCGACGGACGCGACCACGCCACCCCTTCACGGGCCCCAGTGCACGACGGAGGCGAGGGCGCTCTGCGCGTACGCGCGCGCAGGACGGCCGCACGCGTTTTGCCGCCGTCCCGTTCCCCGGGCCGGCCCCGGAGCCCTGCCCTCTCGTCGCGGACCGGTCCGCCGGGTGTCCTGGGGCCGCGGTCAGTCCTGGGGTGCGGGCAGGTGGGTGCGGAGGAACGCGCCGGTCCGGGCGAGTGCGCTCTCGCCCTCGTCGAGGAGGGCGGCGAAGCCCTGGAAGACGTGGGGGACACCCGGCGTGACGTCGAGGGTGACGGCGACGTCCGCGGCGGCCGCGCGGGTGGCGAGACGGGTCGCGTCGTCCAGGAGGATCTCGTGGGAGCCCGCCTGTACGAGCAGGGGCGGAAGGCCCGTCAGGTCCGCGAACAGGGGGCTGATCGGTCCGTGCGCGACGTCGCGGGTGCCCGCGTAGTCCGCGGCCCGGCGCCGCAGCGCGCCGGGTGTGAGCGCGGGGTCGGCGGCGGCCTTGGCGGTCGTGCTGGCTCCGGAGAGGGTCAGGTCGACCCAGGGGGAGAGGAGGGCCGCGGCGGCCGGGAGGGGCAGGTCCGCGTCCCGCAGTGCGACCAGGGCGGCGAGGGCGAGTCCGCCGCCCGCGGACTCCCCGGCCAGTGCGATGCCGGCGGCCGGGACACCGGCGTCCAGGAGGCCCCGGTACGCGGCGACGGCGTCCTGCAGGGCGGCGGGGTGCGGGTGCTCGGGCGCGAGCCGGTAGTCGACGGTGAGCAGCTGGCTGCGCGCGTGGCGGGCGATGTCGGAGGCGAGGCCCACGGACGAGACGGCCGAGCCCAGGGCGTAGGCCCCGCCGTGGAAGTAGAGGATCACTCCGGCCGTTTGCTCGCCGGGCCGGCGGGCGATGTCGACGGCGATGGCCGGCACGCCGCCGAGCGTGTGCGTCGTCGTGGTGACGTCGCCGGCCGGCGGACGGGAGGTCAGCATCCGCTCGAACAGTTCTCGTTGCTCGGTGAGGTCGCCGCCGAGGTCGAGCGGTCCGTCGCGGAGGAGGGCGTCGAGGGCGGTGCGCTGCTGCGCGCTCAAGGTGGGGTCTCCTGTTCTGCCTGGTTCTTCGGTGTTCTTCTGCCGGGGCGGGGCCGTGCTGCTGTTCGCGCCTGCCGTGGTCGTGCGCCCCGGTGCGCTCCTGGTCCGGCGCGTCGTCCCCGTCAGGCGAGGGCGCCGTTGGCGAAGAGGACCTGGCCGTTGACCCACCGGCCGGGCCCGGCGAGGAACGCGACGGTCTCGGCGATGTCGTCCGGCGTGCCGAGGCGCTCCTGCGGGGACTGGGCGGCGAGGCGGTCGATGGTCTGTTGGTCCTTGCCCGCCAGGAACAGGGGCGTGGCGGTGGGGCCGGGGGCGACGGCGTTGACGGTGACGTCGCGGCCGCGCATCTCGCGGGCCAGGACGAGCGTCAGGGCCTCGACCGCGCCCTTGCCGGCCGCGTAGGGCCCGTAGCCGGGGAAGGCCAGGCGCGTCACCGAGGTGGAGAACGTGACGACGGCTCCGCCCGCGCGGACGCGGCGGGCGGCCTGCTGGGCCACCACGAAGGTGCCGCGGACGTTGGTCCGCATCATGCGGTCCAGCGCGTCGAGATCGAAGTCGGCGACGGGGCCGAGGGTCATCACGCCCGCGGTGTGGACGAGGACGTCGATCCCGCCGAACGCGGCCTCCACCGCGTCGAACGCGGCGGCCATGGCCTGTTCGTCGGCCACGTCGCCGCCGACCGCGAGGGCCCGGCCCCCCGCGGCTTCGACGGTGGCGACGAGGTCGTCGGCCGCGGCCCTGTTGCCGGCGTAGTGCACGCCCACGGCCATGCCGTCGGCGGCCAGGCGCAGGACGACGGCGCGGCCTATGCCGCCGGAGGCCCCGGTGACGAGCGCGACCCGCGTGGTGTCGGACATGGTGCTGCCTCCTCGGGCATTAATGAACGGTGAGTTCATATAATCATGTTGTGGACGCGCCGTCCATATGCCAGGTTGGGCACACGACAGCCGACAGGGAGGTGGGCGGATGCCTGCGGAGGCGGAGCAGGAGACGGCCGGGCGGATCCGGCGCGGACGAGGACGCCGCCCGGCGGCAGCGGTACGCGCCGACGCACTGGAGGCAGCCGGCGCGTTGCTGCTCGAGGCCGGCATGGGCGCGTTCACCATCGAGGCGGTCGCCGCGAAGGCCGGGATCAGCAAGACGACCATCTACAAGTGGTGGCCCTCCAAGGGAGCGCTCGCCCTCGACGGCTACTTCCACGCCGTCGAGCAGGCCCTCTCCTTCCCCGACAGCGGCGACATCGAAGCCGACCTGGGGGCCCAGCTGCGCGCGTTCGTCCACGTCGTCACGCGCACCCCCGCCGGCCGGGTGATCGCCGAACTCATCGGCCAGGCACAGACCGACCCCGACCTGGCCGCCGTCCTGCTCACCCAGTACTCCGGCCCCCGGCGCGCACTCGCCGTGGAGGCGATGCGCCGGGCCCAGGAGCGAGGCCAACTGCGCGCGGAGGCCGACCCCGAGGTACTGGTGGACCAGCTCTGGGGCGCCTGCTACCACCGGCTGCTGCTGTCCGACCTGCCGGTCACCGAGGAGTTCACAGCGAACCTGATCACCAACCTCCTGCACGGCGTGGCAGCCCGCCGGCCGCCCGGGCAGACCGGCGCAAGGACGGCGCACCCGCCTGCGGCGGCCGACGGGCAGGCGGCCGAGGCGGCCGATCCTGCGTGAAGGCCCCGCGCCCCCGGGGACGCCCCCTCGGCAGCCGTAGGGCGTCATCGGATGCCGGTTCACCGGCCCGTGCGGCGCACCGGCATGCACACGGCTGCGGGCGCTCGAACGCGAGGCGCCCGGCCTCCCCGCGACGGGTTCACCACCGAGCACGGTGCGGTCGGGAAGCCGGATGCCGGATGCCGGCGGCGGAGACAACGGGGAAGCCCGCATCGAGGCCGGTGCCCGTGCGGGAGCGGAGCGTGATCCGCTCCGCCGTCCACGGACGGCAGGGGCCCGCCGGCCGTCGTTCTCCAGCCTCTGAGACATGGTGGTGGGCGTCGTCGGCTCGCCTTGCAGATGGATGGGACCGTGTTCGTCGCCGGCGAAGACGACGGCGGGCCATGGCGGCAGCTGTGAGGGTGTGCGCATGAAGACGACACCGGACGGACGACCTCTCCCGCCCCGGCATGCCGACGCACATCGGCGCATCGCCGTGGTCGGGAGCGGCCCCGGAGGCCTTACCTTCGCCCGCGTCCTGCACCGCCATCCGTTGATCTTGCGTGGGTATCCCCGGCTTCAGCCGGGGAGGGGAACGCATCCTCGAACCGTCAGGCGCGCAGCGCCGGAGTCCGCTGCACTGTCAGTGGCCTGCACTATGTTGACGACCCCAAGGGCCGAGGGGGGTGGACTGGGTGATCCGTGCGTACAAGTTCCTGATGCGGCCCACGGTGGGCCAGGCGGGTGCGCTCGCCGGGATGCTGCGTGATCACTGCTCGCTGTACAACGCCGCGTTGCAGGAACGTCGCGACGCCTGGCGGCACGCCTCGAAGACGACTGTGCGATACGGCCGGCAGTCCGCCCAGCTCAAGGACATCCGCGCCTTCGATGCGGAGTGTCAGGGCCGCTGGTCGTTCTCCTCCCAGCAGGCCACGCTGCGCCGTCTGGACAGGGCGTTCGCCGCGTTCTTCCGCCGCGTGAAAGCCGGGGAGGCGCCGGGGTATCCGCGTTTTAGGTCGGGCAGGCGGTTCGACACGGTGGAGTTCCCGAAGGACGGCGACGGGTGCCGCTGGGACTCGACCCCGCACGATCCCGTCACCCGCGTGCGCTTGCAGGGCGTCGGACACGTCAAGGTGCACCGGCACCGGGTTGTGGTCGGCAAGGTCAAGACGATCTCGGTCAAGCGCGAAGGCAGGCGCTGGTACGTCATCCTCACCGCCGAGCAGGCCCAGCCCGAGCCGCTGCCCCAGGCCGGCAGCGTGGTCGGCATCGACATGGGCATAGCCAACTTCCTCGCCACCTCCGACGGCGCGTTCGTGCCCAACCCCCGCCACGGCGCGAAGGCGGCCGCAAAGCTGCAGGCCGCGCAGCAGGCCCTCGCCCGGTGCACGCGCGGTTCGAAGCGCCGCCGCAAGGCCGTGGAGAGGGTTGCCCGGCTGCACCGCAAGGTCCGCCACCGGCGCCTGGACCACGCCCACAAGACCGCGCTCGACCTCGTGCGTGGGCACGACGTCATCGCGCACGAAGACCTCAAGATCCGCAACATGAGCAAGGCCCCCGCCCCCAGGCCGGACCCCGATCAGCCGGGCCGTTTCCTGCCCAACGGGGCCGGCGCCAAGGCCGGGCTCAACCGCTCGATCGCCGATGCCGGGTGGGGGGTGTTCCTGACCATCCTCACCGCCAAGGCAGCGTGTGCCGGACGGGAAGTGATGGCCGTGGATCCCCGCAACACCTCCCGGCGGTGTCCCGCGTGCGGGCACACCGCCAAGGAGAACCGGCCCACACAGGAGAAGTTCCACTGCGTCTCGTGCGGCCACACCGCGCACGCCGACACCGTGGGCGCCGTCAACGTTCTACGGGCCGGGCTGGCCCGCCGCGAAGCCCAACCGGCCTAGCGAGAAGCCCCCTAAGTATGAGGGGGAGGAGTCACCTGATGCCCCCCTCGGACGGACGGCACGGCTACGGCTGGTCTGGAACGCCTGGTGAGCGCCCTCTTCGACCAAGTCCAGCCATCCTGACTGCCGGCTGCGAGAGCACCGGCGGCAGCTCGCCACGGCTGACCGCAGATCCGCGTCCCGGGCCGGCAGGAAGTGCAGCAGCATCAGCACGGAGTACGCGTACGACCGCATCGCCTTCGCGTCCTTGCAATCCCGTGCTGGCAACCGGAACCACGACGTCACCGGCTCGACCGGGCCCATCACCTCATCCGGCGGAACCGGCGTCCCCCGCAGGCGGCAGACGCCGCTCGAACAGGGACCTGACCGGCCTTCCAGGCCTCCACTGGCCGACGACGCGCTACGCCCTCCGCGCGCACCGCGATCTGCCGCACTTCAGCGCCGCGCGCTCCCGGACCGGGCAGGTCAGCGGGCTGCCGCCCCCCGAAGCGATATGGCGGCCGATGGCGGGATTGGACGTGGGCGGTGGGATTTGTCGTGGATCTGTAACGGCGCCGGGTGGGGCGCAACGGGCACCAGGGACTGCCCATCTGAATGATCAGTGAAGGCGCAACCGGGCGCCGTCGCGAAGAGGGGGCGGGTCTCACATGATGGGGAGATCCGCAGGAGGGAAGTCCATGACCAGGACGAAGAAGACCCGGACGAAGGCGCGGGGCGGCCGCGTGGCCGTGATCGGCGCGCTGGGACTGGCCGCGGTGACTCTGGCCGCCGTGCCGGCGTTCGCCAAGGGCGATGTGTACATCAGGGCGCCCCACACGGCGCACACCGGCAAGACCATCACGGTCACGGCGCACGGCGACGACGACATCGCCGGCTACCTGCATCAGCTGTGCGTGGAGGAGCGCAGCGGCAAGCAGCCGTGGCACCGGGAGGCCTGCGGCGCCGTGGCCAAGGGCGACGCGCGGGTCACCGCGCACGGCAAGGCCGCGCACCGCGGCGACCTGAAATTCCGTGCGGTGCTGTACGGCCTGACCAGCAGGCACGACCACCACCCCGTGCGCCTGCACACCTCTGACGTGGTGACGGTGCACGTCCGCTGATCCAGCAGCCCGGCCGCGGGCAGCCGGCACGACCACTGCCCGCGGCCGAACGGTTCCGCGCCCGTGCTGCGATGTCGCCCACCCGCACGGCCGGGCGGCCAGAGCACCGCTTCGGACCGGCACGATCCTCATCCTGATCGAGGGGACCGTGCGATCTCGGGCGCAGCCCGCAGCCGCCCGACCGCCGGCACCCCGCACATGCCCCCCAGCGCGAGGTGCCGGCCTCCGCACCCATCAGCCCTGCGTTCCGCCCTGCGTGTTGCCGTAGCCCCAGCCCTGCGTACCGCCCTGCGTGTTGCCGTACCCGGAGCCCTGGGTTGCGCCCTGGGTGTTGCCGTAGCCCCAGCCCTGCGTACCGCCCTGGGTGTTGTTGCTGGGCCACCATGTGCCGCCGTACGGCCAGCCGCTCTGGTAGTGGTGCCAGTAGTACGGGTGGCCCCAGTAGTGGTGGCAGTGCTGCCACTGCCACCACTGCCAGTCGTTCGGGTAGGGCTTGCCGGTCGCGGGCGCCACTACGTGGGCCTTCGCCATGGGCGCGGCCTCGGCGCCGGCCACGCCTACGGTCCCGGCGGCCAGTAGGACGATGCAGGAGACACCGGCGATCCGGGCCATGTGACGTTGGGCGTTGCGCATGAGGAAACCTCGCATTTCGGTTCTGGCGGAGAGACTTATGCGATTCATTCCAGCCCCGCCGGCCGCTGCGGTGTGTCCCCCGGTCGGAGGAGCGGCAGGCTGACGTGCCGGGCGACGAAGAGCCGGGGTGATGCGAAGCGCCGGGGCCGCGCGGCGAAGCACATCGGCTCGGATTGACCGGATGTCTTGAGCGCAAGCCCCGTCCTTTAGGGCGGGGTTGGCTCATCCTCGTGCCGGAGCCGCGAAGCGGCGGAGTTCGCTGCGTTGTCAGTGGCCCGCGCTAGCGTGATCACATCA
>NZ_JBSGDB010000323.1:0-10402 GCF_053602155.1 Streptomyces sp. NPDC004561 | reverse complement strand
GGGCGCCCGGGCGGACGGCCTGCAGGAGGCGGCCGCAGAGGTGGGTGAGGCCCGGGGCGGCCACGACGAGGCCGACGGCGGTGAGGAGCCAGCCGAGCAGGACGGCCAGGGCCTGGCCGGGGAGGGTGGAGAGGGAGGGGGTCTGCGCGTCGTCACCGGCGTAGGCCTGGGCCGCCAGGCCCGCGGCGAGGAGGGCGATGCCCCAGGGGAGGCCGGCGGGTGCCTCGCGGGGGACGGAGCCCGGCTCGGGCAGGTCCGCGGCCGGAGCCGGGGGCATGGGCTCGGTCGCGTCGCCGTCCGCCGGCGGGGCGCCGTCCGCCGCGGAACGGCGGCCGCCCGTGGGCTGACGGCCGAACCGCGCCCCGAACCTGCCGTACGCCCCGAAGGTCTCCCGGTCCACCGAGTTGCCGTACGCGCCGAAACGGCCGTACCTGCGGGCGGTGCCGGGACCGGCCGGGCGGGGGTCCCTCGGGCGGAGGGCGAGGGCGACCGTGGCCGAGGCAAGGGCCGGGAGGAGGGCCAGCAGGGTCAGGGTCGCCGCCGGGGGGAGGCGCTTGTCGGCGGCCAGGAATTGCGCCGCTGCGCCGTGGAAGGGGATGCCCGTCAGATCGCCGCGCAGGTAGAAGAAGAGCATCAGGGCCAGCAGCGAGCCCAGGGTGGTGGTCAGGGCCGTGGTCAGCGCCGAGATCGCCATCAGGCGGCCCGGGCCGAGGCCGAGCGCGGAGAGGCCGGGGCGCGGGCGGGTGGCGGGGTCGGCGCGGGCGACCGCGAGCGCGAAGTACACCGTGGCGGCGACCGGCACCGCGCACCAGCCGAGCCGCAGCGTGGCGGTGTCCGCGGCCTCGGGGTGGTTCAGGGCGTAACCGAGGCAGGACAGGACGAGGAAGGCGGTGCCCGCCGAGGCGGCCGTCACCAGCAGGCGGCGCAGCTGCACGGCGGGCCGGGCCGCGCGGGTCAGACGGAGAGCGAGCACGCGGCCCGGCCTTCCGTGTCGGCGGCTTCCGGCAGATGCACGGTCCGCACGCGCCGGCCGTCCAGCAGGGCCACCGTGCTGTCGGCGAGCGCGGCGGTGTCGGCGTCGTGCGTGGCGAGAACCACGGTGATGCCGTGCGAGCGGGCGGCCGTGGTGAGGGTCCGCAGGACGTGCGCGCGGTCGGCGCGGTGCAGCGGGGCCGTCGGCTCGTCGGCGAAGAGGACGCTGGGGGCGGTGGCCAGCGCCCGGGCGATCGACACGCGCTGGCGTTCGGCCTGCTGCAGCTGGTGCGGGCGCCTGCGGGACAGGTCGCCGACGTCCAGCCGCTCCAGCCACTCCAGCGCGGCGGTCTTGGCCCGGCGGCGGCTGGTGCCGCGCAGCATCAGGGGGAGCGCGGCGTTCTCCCAGACGTTCAGCTCGGGGACCAGGGCCGGCTCGGGGTCGATCCAGCCGAAGCGGTCCCGGCGCAGCCGCTCACGGCGCATCGGGCCGAGGGTGTGCAGGGGCGAGCTGTTGAACCACACCTCGCCGCCGCCCACCGGCGCCAGGCCGGACAGACAGCGCAGCAGAGTCGTTTTGCCGCTGCCTCGGGGACCGCTGACGGCGAGGATCTCGCCCTCCCGCACACCGAGCGAGATCCCGGAGAGTCCGGGCGACCCGTCGGGGTGCCTGAAGTGCAGGGAGCGTGCCCAGAGCACGTCGTTGTCCGGCTGGGCCTCCATGGGCGTACACCTCGGTTCTGATCCGTTTTCCCGTGTCCGATCCCCCGTACGGGCGAACGAGGACTGGGCCGGTCGGTCACTGGAACGCTAGGCAGCCGCCGCGGGGAGGCCGGACAGCACACGGCCCCGGGCCGCCGTTCTCACTCGAACGGGCGGCGCCGGGGCCGGGTCGATCATCCGGTCGGATGATCAGAGCTTCGTCCACGCCTCCGTGAGGGTGGCGCGGAGGATCTGCTCGATCTCGTCGAAGGTCTCCTGGTTGGAGATCAGCGGCGGGGCGAGCTGGACGACCGGGTCGCCGCGGTCGTCGGCACGGCAGTACAGGCCGTTGTCGAACAGGGCCTTGGAGAGGAAGCCGTACAGGACGCGCTCGGTCTCCTCCTCGTTGAAGGACTCCTTGGTGTGCTTGTCCTTCACCAGCTCGATGCCGTAGAAGAAGCCGTTGCCGCGGACGTCGCCGACGATCGGCAGGTCGTGCAGCTTCTGCAGGGTCTGCAGGAAGGCGCCCTCGTTGTCCAGCACGTGCTGGTTGAGGCCCTCGCGCTCGAACAGGTCGAGGTTGGCGAGGCCCACGGCCGCCGACACGGGGTGGCCGCCGAAGGTGTAGCCGTGCAGGAAGGTGTTGTCGCCCTTGTAGAACGGCTCGGCGAGGCGGTCGGAGATGATGCAGGCACCGATCGGGGAGTAGCCCGAGGTCATGCCCTTGGCGCAGGTGATCATGTCCGGGACGTAGCCGAACTTGTCGCAGGCGAACATGGTGCCGAGGCGGCCGAAGGCGCAGATGACCTCGTCCGAGACGAGCAGCACGTCGTACTGGTCGCAGATCTCGCGCACGCGCTGGAAGTAGCCGGGCGGCGGCGGGAAGCAGCCGCCGGCGTTCTGCACCGGCTCCAGGAAGACCGCGGCGACGGTGTCCGGGCCCTCGAAGAGGATCTGCTGCTCGATCTGGTCGGCGGCCCAGCGGCCGAAGGCCTCCGGGTCGTCACCGAAGATCGGCGCGCGGTAGATGTTCGTGTTCGGCACCTTGTGCGCGCCCGGGACGAGCGGCTCGAAAGGCGCCTTCAGACCGGGCAGACCCGTGATGGACAGGGCGCCCTGCGGGGTGCCGTGGTAGGCGACCGCACGCGAGATGACCTTGTACTTGGTCGGCTTGCCCTGCAGCTTGAAGTACTGCTTGGCGAGCTTCCAGGCGGTCTCGACGGCCTCGCCGCCGCCGGTGGTGAAGAAGACCTTGTTCAGATCGCCCGGGGCGTGGTCGGCCAGGCGCTCGGCCAGCTCCACGGCCTTGGGGTGGGCGTAGGACCACACCGGGAAGAAGGCGAGCTCCTGGGCCTGCTTGAAGGCGGTCTCGGCGAGTTCCGTGCGGCCGTGACCGGCCTGGACCACGAACAGACCGGCGAGACCGTCGAGGTAGCGCTTGCCCTTGTCGTCGTAGATGTAGGTGCCCTCGCCCCGCACGATGGTCGGGACGGGGGAGTTCTCGTACGAGGACATGCGGGTGAAGTGCATCCACAGGTGGTCGTACGCGGTGCGGCTGAGGTCCTTCTCGGTCACGGTTATCGGGTTCCCCACATGTAGGTCTGCTTCTTGAGCTTGAGGTAGACGAAGCTCTCGGTGGAGCGCACACCGGGCAGGGCCCGGATGCGTTTGTTGATGACGTCCAGCAGGTGGTCGTCGTCCTCGCAGACGATCTCGGCGAGGATGTCGAACGAGCCCGCGGCCATCACCACGTACTCGACTTCCGACATGGCGGTCAGCGCGTCCGCGATCGACTCGACATCGCCCTCGACGTTGATCCCGACCATCGCCTGCCTGCGGAAGCCCACGGTGAGCGGGTCCGTGACGGCGACGATCTGCATCACGCCCTGGTCCAGCAGCTTCTGGACGCGCTGGCGCACGGCCGCCTCGGACAGGCCCACGGCCTTGCCGATCGCGGCGTACGGCCGGCGGCCGTCCTCCTGGAGCTGCTGGATGATGGCGAGGGAGACGGCGTCCAGCTGGGGACTGTTGCCGTTCCTGGACTCGCGGGTGGAGTCCCTCTGGTCTGCGCTTCGACTGGCCACGGCCTCACTCTGCACGACGTCTCGATAGTTTCGCAAGGCCCGACCGATGAAATTCGTTGTTTGAGGGATCGAACCGTGCGGATTTCGCAGAACTCGCTGCGGCGGGGGTGTTGAAAACGTGGGTGCGCCGATTAGGGTGGGGTGTCTCAGCGGGTGGACAGCCGGAACCGGCTGGACCGGCTGAACAGCTCGAACCCTCGAACCAGATCAGGAGGCCGGCAGTGAGCACCGAGCTGCGTCGTCTGCGCAACTACATCGACGGTGAGTTCCGGGACGCCGCCGACGGACGGACCACCGAGGTGGTCAACCCCGCGACGGGCGAGGCGTACGCGACCGCGCCGCTGTCCGGACAGGCGGACGTCGACGCCGCCATGGAGGCCGCCGCCCGCGCCTTCCCGGCCTGGCGCGACACCACACCGGCGGAGCGCCAGAAGGCCCTCCTGAAGATCGCCGACGCGTTCGAGGAGCGCGCCGAGGAGCTGATCGCGGCGGAGGTGGAGAACACGGGCAAGCCGGTCGGGCTCACCCGCTCCGAGGAGATCCCGCCGATGGTCGACCAGATCCGCTTCTTCGCGGGTGCGGCCCGGCTGCTCGAGGGCCGCTCGGCCGGCGAGTACATGGAGGGGATGACGTCGATCGTCCGCCGTGAGCCGGTCGGCGTCTGCGCCCAGGTCGCGCCGTGGAACTACCCGATGATGATGGCCGTGTGGAAGTTCGCCCCGGCGATCGCGGCGGGCAACACCGTCGTCCTGAAGCCGTCCGACACCACCCCGGCGTCCACCGTCCTGATCGCCGACATCATCGGCTCGGTCCTCCCCAAGGGCGTCTTCAACGTCATCTGCGGCGACCGCGACACCGGCCGCCTGATGGTCGAGCACTCGACCCCGGCGATGGCCTCCATCACCGGTTCCGTGCGCGCCGGCATCTCGGTCGCCGAGTCCGCGTCCAAGGACGTCAAGCGGGTCCACCTGGAGCTCGGCGGCAAGGCCCCGGTCGTCGTCTTCGAGGACACCGACATCGCCAAGGCCGTCGAGGACATCTCGGTGGCGGGCTTCTTCAACGCGGGCCAGGACTGCACGGCCGCGACCCGTGTCCTCGTGCACGAGGCGATCCACGACGAGTTCGTCTCCGCGCTGGCGAAAGCGGCCGCCGAGACCAAGACCGGTCAGCCGGACGACGAGGACGTGCTGTTCGGCCCGCTGAACAACCCCAACCAGCTCAAGCAGGTCTCGGGCTTCATCGAGCGGCTCCCGGCCCACGCCAAGGTCGAGGCGGGCGGCCACCAGGTCGGCGACAAGGGCTACTTCTACGCCCCGACCGTCGTCTCCGGCCTCAAGCAGGAAGACGAGATCGTCCAGAACGAGGTCTTCGGCCCGGTCATCACCGTCCAGTCCTTCGCGGACGAGGACCAGGCCGTCGAGTGGGCCAACGGCGTCGAGTACGCCCTCGCCTCCTCGGTGTGGACCAAGGACCACGGCCGCGCGATGCGCATGTCCAAGAAGCTCGACTTCGGCTGCGTGTGGATCAACACCCACATCCCGCTGGTCGCCGAGATGCCGCACGGCGGCTTCAAGAAGTCCGGCTACGGCAAGGACCTGTCGGCGTACGGCTTCGAGGACTACACCCGCATCAAGCACGTGATGACGTCCCTCGACTGACCGGTCGCACCACCGAGCGGCCCCGGACAGGACACCTTCCCTGTCCGGGGCCGCTTCGTGTGTTCCATGCCCCGACGAGGCGTCAACCGCCCTGATCGACAAGGTGGTCGGGGAGGCGGGTCGCGGCTCGACGCAGCGTCGATTGTCCCCGCGCCGAGCGGGGCGGCATCCTTCCGGGGTGCCCCAGACCTCATCGCGTACGTCCGTGCTGCCCCGCCGTTCCCTCCTGCGCGCCCTCGGCGGCACCGCCGCGCTCGGTGCCCTCGCCGGCTGCGGGGTGCCCGCCGCCTATGTCGCGCCCGGCGACCGGGCCGTCGCCGACGAGTCCGCCGCCGACCGGAAGCTGACCTGGGCCAACTGGCCGCTGTACATCGACACCGACGACCACGACCCGAACCGCCGGCCCACGCTGGAGGCGTTCGAGAAGCGCACCGGGATCTCCGTGAACTACGTCGAGGAGATCAACGACAACGACGAGTTCTTCGGCAAGATCAGCCCAGCCCTGATGAACCACCAGTCCACCGGCCGCGATCTGATCGTCGTCAGCGACTGGATGTGCGCGCGGTTCGTCCGGCTCGGCTGGGTGCAGCGGATGGACCGGGCCCGCCAGCCGGACGTGGCGAAGCACCTCGACCCGCTGCTGCGTTCGCCCGCCTTCGACAAGGGTCGCGAGTTCACCGTGCCTTGGCAGTCGGGCATCACCGGCATCGCCTACAACCGCCGCAGGCTCGGCCGCGAGATCCGACATGTGAAGGACCTCTGGGCGAGCGACCTGAAGGGCCGTGTGACGCTCCTGTCCGGCCTGGACGAGGCCTTCGCGCTGCTGATGCAGGGCGAGGGCGTGGACA
Source organism: Streptomyces sp. NPDC004561 (assembly GCF_053602155.1). NCBI lineage: Bacteria > Bacillati > Actinomycetota > Actinomycetes > Kitasatosporales > Streptomycetaceae > Streptomyces > Streptomyces sp. NPDC004561. Next base: position 4,138 of record NZ_JBSGDB010000323.1, on the reverse strand, counting down.
TCACCAAGTGGACCGCGGACGACTTCCACCGGGTGTGCGACCTGGTCGAGAGGCAGGTGCGCCGGGGCCAGATACGCCGGTTCACCGGCAACGACTACACCAAGGACCTGGTCAGCGGGGACGTCCTCGCCTGCCAGGCCTACTCCGGCGACGTCATCCAACTCCAGGCGGACAACCCCGACATACGCTTCGTCGTCCCCGAGGAGGGCGCCGAGCTGTGGTCGGACTCCCTGATGATCCCCAACCGGGCCCGCCACAAGGCAAACGCCGAGCGGCTCATCGACTACTACTACGCACCCGAGGTCGCCGCGAAGCTCGCCGCCTGGGTCAACTACGTCTGCCCGGTCCCGGCGGCCCGCGAGGTCCTCGCCACCGCCAAGGACAAGGACACCGCGGCCCTCGCCGACAACCCCCTGATCTTCCCGGACTCGACGATGCGCTCCCGCCTCGCCATCGCCCGCGACATCACGTCCACGGAACGGGTGGAGTTCTCGAAGCGGTGGAACCAGATCGTGGGGTTGTGACGGGAGGGCGGTGTCCTAGTGCGACGAGGATCTTTAGTCGGCTCAAAATGGGATGGTTGGCACCAGTTGTCATGGCGGAAGTGGGACGCGATGTGTGTGACCGTCTCTTCCTCGACTATCGAGGTTGCTGAGACGTCCATGGGGGAGTCTTGTTCCGCGGGCTGTGGAACTGGTCCGTGCCACGTGGACCGGCGCACCGGAACGCTCCGCCGAAGATCCACCCTAATTCGCAGCAGAGCAGGCCACGAACATCTTCTAGTGCCAACTATCGATCCCGGTCGCAATCCTTCCGTTGTGACGGCGATCGAAGGAAACGCGAGCCCTGTAGATACGTCATCCATTCGCGGTGCATCAGGATCCTTGCTCAACCCTCACCATGACGTGGTCGGGATCCGGCAGTTCTGTCGGAGCGGCATCGCAGTACCACGAGAACTCGAGAGCCGAGAGCCTTCCGCCGCTCACCCAGAGGAGTAGTTCTCCGACAAGTTCTCCCGAGTCGTCCGTGACCGTGCCGGTGGCTGGGATGAGGCCGTCACCGATCCGCGCTTCCGGGGTACCAGCCGGCACTTCCAGATCGATGCTCGGAGAGTCGGCCCCCCAGTGTCCCATGACACGGGTCTCCGCAACTTGGTTCCTCAGTTCTTGTGCGCCGGGGAATTCCGGCGAGAGCAACTTGGTGAGGATGTGGTGTTCGAGGGGGGAGAGAGGTCTGCTGGGAGAGTGGTCCGTCATGGTGTCTTTCCTGGGAACTTGTCTTTGATGAACGCGGTTCCGACGCGGGGTATCCCGTTGACCATGGCGCCGCGGATAGTGACCGTTTCCCCGTCAATTGTACGGTCGACGACGAAGCCGCCGGATTCCGGGAGGTCGTCGCCTTCTCCGAGGCTGTTGAGGATGCGCCGGAACGCTTCGGAGCGCCCTCCCGAGTTCTTCACTATATCTTCAAAACCATGCTTCGGGGGATCAATCACATGCTCCAGCTTCCGGGGCGTATTGTCCATCTCGAAGGCCTTGTCAAGCGCCTCCTGAGTGCACTTAACCAGCCCTGTCGGGTCGATCCACCGGAAGGGGTTGGGAACGTAGGCGTGATGATTCGGCGCGGGGTCGAGGCCGAGGGGATCGGGCGAGAGATAACGCGCGGTTTCCGGGTCGTAGAAGCGGAAGAAGTTGTAGTGCAGTCCCGTTTCGGCATCGACGTACTGGCCGGGGAAACGCAACGGGCAATCGATGGATTCGCTCCCAGCCCCGGGGGCGATGGAAATACCCCAGAGGGTGGTGCGTTGCTGCCAGGCCACGGCGCCGTCCATCGTGACGAGCTCGGTCGGTGTGCCCGCTGCGTCAGTGATGACAGCGTGGAAGCGAGCGACGTGATCCGCGACCGTCTCCTCGGCCAGTCGGGCCAGGAAGGACTGCTCCCCTGTGCGGACGCCGGGCCGGTGGTCGGTCTGGGTGAGCGGACGATGTGTGCCTGGAGCGTACTCCCAGGTGGTCGTCATGCCGTCGACGGTGGTCAGCTCGGCCAGGCGGGTGTCGTCCCAGGTGTAATCCGTGTGTTCGACGGGCGAACCGTCGTCCGCAACCCGCGACTTGGCAACGCGGCGGCCCAGAGGGTCGTAGAAGTAGCGCCAGCGGTTGCCGTCCGGTGTGACCGCCTCCGTCAGGCGATCCTCCCCGTTCCAGGAGTACGTCCAGACGTGTCGCTGCCCATTGAGGAGTCGACGGGTCTTGCGTACGAGCCGGCCCTGGTCATCATGCTCATAGGTGGTGCCGCCAGCGCGCCGGATGAGTGTGCCGGCGAACTCGCGTTCCCCCGACACCTCGGAAACGGGCACGGTGGCGTGCGTCAGGTTTCCCGCCGCGTCGTAGGTGTACGTCTCCGTCCAGCCGTGAGCACGTACACCTGTGACGCGGCCGGTGCCGTCGAGGTCGAAGTCCTTCGTTCCGGCCGTGAGTTCCCGGATGCCGGAGAGGTAGCCGTCTGCGCGGTAGGCGTACTCCCGGTACTGCAGGAGGCGGTGGCCAGGCTCGGTCACAGGCGACGCCGAAGTCAGTGACTGGACGCTGAGGCGGTTGGCCGCGTCCCAGCTCTGGCTGAGTACCGTGCCATCGCCAAGACGGCGCTCGGTCTCGCGGCCGGCCGCATCATGGGTGAACGTTAGGCTGCCCGCATCGGAGTCCAGCCCGGTGGGACGCCCGACGGGGTCGTAGCTCCAGTGCGAGGTCAGCCCGGAAGGAGTCGTGCGACGGGTTCGCCGCCCCATCGCGTCATAGGCGTATGTCGTCGTCCGCCCGTTCACGGCCTCCGAACACACCCTGCCGAGCGCGTCACGCTCGTAGACAAGTTCGGCGTCCGCACCGACGGCGCGCGCCAGCTGCCCGGTCGGGGCGTATGCATATGTCGTGACGCTGTCTGTTCCGCTCCGCTCTTCAAGGACACGGCCGGATGTGTCCCTGCTGAAGGACGTCGTCTCGCCTGCACCGTTGGTTCGCGACAGCAGGCCAGCCACGGCATCGTGCGTGTACGTAAGGGAGCGGCCGTTGAAGTCTGTCTCGCTCACCAGGCGGTTGGCCGCGTCATAGACGTACGACCATGTATGGCCCTGTGCGTTGGTCACGCCGGTCAGACGAAGTTCCGTGTCATACGTGAACTGATAGTGCCCGCCGTGCGGGTCGGTACGAGTGGCGGGCACGTCGAAATGCGTCACCGTGTGGTGTGTGGTGTTGCCGGCTGCGTCTCTATGGGAGAGCAGGTTGCCTTCCGCGTCCCAGGTCCACGACTCACGGCTGCCGTCGGGGTGTTCACGCCAGGCGGGCCTGCCCTCGACAGTCCAGCCCAGGCGGGTGCGGTGCCCGAGCGGGTCCGCCAACTCGACCACCCGGCCGAACGGGTCACGGCGGATCGTCGTCCTGTGGCCCAGCTCGTCGGTGAGGACCAAGGGCAGGCCGGCGTCGTCGTAGGCGACGGTGCGGGCGTGTCCGAGGGCGTCAGTGATCGCCGTGGGCCGGCCTGCCGTGTCGTATGTGTACCGAGTCTCGGCGCCTAGCGGGTCCACAGCCGTCAGCAGGTTTCCCCGCTCGTCATACGTGTGCCGCCAGACCGCGCCGCCCGGCTCGACCACCTGGGTCGGTAGTCCGAGTGCGTTGTACTCCGCCCGGGCCGACGTGCCGTCGGGGAGGGCCAGGGCGGTGAGGTTACCGGCGTCGTCGTACGTGTACCGAGTGGTGTGGCCAAGGGCGTCGGTGACCGACAGCGGCTTGGCGCCGTATTTTTCCCACACTGTACGGGTGACATGGCCCAGCGGATCCGTCTCCTCCACCACCTTGCCTTCGGCGTTGTGGCGGTGGATGGAGACGTGCCCCTGGGAGTCCGTGTACGTGGTCGTGCGGGCGGTGTCGTTGTAGGTCAGGGTGCCGGACAGGATGCCGTCGACGCCCTCGGTGCGGACCACCCGGCCGCGCTCGTCGTAGACGTACGAGAACCAGGTTCCGTTGCGGTCGGTCCAGCGGGTGACGCGGCTATCGGTGTCGTAGGTGAAGCGCAGGGGCCTGCCGCTGGAGTTGATGACCTCGGTGAGGTTGCCGGTGGTGTCGTAGCCGTAGCGCATCACGGCCGT
>NZ_JBSGDB010000322.1:0-10462 GCF_053602155.1 Streptomyces sp. NPDC004561 | reverse complement strand
GTCACACCCCTGACCCGCGTCGACGATCCGGCGGCCTCGGCGACACACACCGCGTCCGGCATGCCGTCCTCGACAAGTGAGGTCTCGCCGTAAGCCCCGCAAACAGCTTCGATGACCTGGTATCGCCCTACGGCGTCGTGCACGCGACCGGCGCCGACCGTACCGAGGGCTGGCTGGCCGACATGACCGTCGCCCTGGCCGACGGTGGCAGCGGATTCCCCGGCCGGGGAACCGGCCGTTCCTCAAGTACCGGCTGCGGCCGAGCGTTCGGCGACCCGGAACACGCCCGGATGATCGCCATCGCCGAGGCCGCCGAACGCTACTCGGCCTACGAGCCGCCCACCGCAGAACACCGGTGGGCGACGATCGCCGAACTCGACGGACCCGTCCTCGACACCACTCGGCTGCCCCGCTGCTCGGCGGCCGAACTCGCCCGTCCCGCCTGCCCGATCACGCCGTTCGACCCCAACGCGCCAGTGCGCTGGGTACAGGGCCTGGACCTGGCCTCGCGCGAACGGACATGGCTGCCGGCCGTCATGTCGACCTACCGCCTTCACGCCGCTTCAGCGGCGGAACGCTTCTGGTACCAACTGTCCACCGGATTCGCCGTGCACACCGATCCGGTGGAGGCGCTGGTTCGCGCCATCCTCGAGGTGATCGAACGCGACGCGGTCGCGCTCACCTGGCTCCAACGGATGCCGCTGCCGCCCATCCCGGCCGAAGCACACTCCCCAGCCCTGGACCGACTACTGGCCACCGCACAACGGCACTTCCTGCACACCCTGTTGCTCGACGCCACCACCGACCTCGGGGTGCCCACCGTGTACTGCGTACAGATCGCCGAGCACGACCCACGGGTACGGCACGTGGTCGGCTGCGCGGCCGACCGCACCCTGATCGGGGCCGCGGAGAAGGCCATGGCCGAAGCGCTCGGCATCCGAGGGCTGCTCAACTCCGGGACCGGAGCACCCGAGCTGGTCGAGGAGTTCGCCGACATCACCGACGGCGCCCGCTACCTGACCGTGCCCGCACGATCCGAGGCATTCGCCTTCCTGCACCAAGGGATCCCCGCCGGGCCACGTCGCCCGCCCCCCGACATTCCGGCATCACCGCGGGCCGCACTGGACACCCTGCTGGAGCGGCTGTCGGCACTCGACATGCCGGTGCTGGCGGTCGACCGCAGTCATCTCGAACTCCGCGAGGTCGGCCTCACCGCGGTCAATGTCGTGATCCCCGATCTACAGCCGATGTCGCTGGCCCCCCTCGCCCAGTTCTGCGCCCATCCCCGGCTCTACCGGGCACCGGCCGCCCTGGGCTTCCCCGTACACCCAGAGGAGGAGCTCAACCCATGGCCGCAACCGTTCGCCTGACCGGCGCCGTGCCGGTCCTCGGCCTGGGCGCCTTCGGCACCCGGGTGGCACAGCTGCTGTGCGAGGGCCTGTCCGGCGCGTACCGGATCGGTCCGGACGACCTGGACGGCGCCTTCGCCCGTCGCCCGGCCGCGGTCGTAGTAGCTGCTCAGCAGCCGGCACCGGAGATATGCCGCAGCGCCGACCGCGCGGCCTGGCAGCACAAGGTGTCATGGCTGCCGGTGGTCGACGAGGACGTGATGGTCCGGCTCGGCCCGTGGGTGGTGCCCGGTGAGGGTCCCTGCTTCGACTGCTATCTGGCGCGACGGATCCAGCACGACGACCAGTCCGCCACCACCGCCGCCTTCTGGGCCGCCTACGAGACCGACCCCCCGTCCGGGCCGCGCGGCTACCTGCCCCAGCATGCCCGGGCGGCGGCAGGCCTGGCACACGGCATGCTCGAAGAACCAGCCCCTCCCGGCACGGTGGTCATGCTCAGCACACGCAGCACAAACATCGACTCCCAGCGCGTGCTGCGCTGCCACGGCTGCGCACGCTGCGCCCCCGAAACCGTCCCCGGCCTCGACCGCACCGGGGCACTGGCAGAACTGCTACGCCACTCGGGCAACGACACGACACCGCACGAGGTTCCCGCATGAGCGCCCCGCCGACCACCCGCGATCGCGACAACACCGACCACATACGTCTGCGCCGCGGGCTCACCGTCGTCCCGACCGAACGTGGACTGGTCGTCGAGGGCGTAGGCCGTCGCCACCTGTTCGGCGGCAACGCGGCAACCGACATGCTGCCGCGACTGTTCGCCCTGCTGGACGGCTCCCGCGACCTCGCCGCCACAGCCGCAGAACTCGGCCTTGCAGCCGAGCAGATCACCACGGTCCTGGACATGCTGGCCGACCGCGGCCTGCTCGAACCCGCCCCGTCCGGCACGATCACAACGCACGAGACGGTCGCCGACTACTTGTCCCGCACCGGGCCGGTGGCCGCAGCGGACGGCGGATCGGCGAAAGCGCTCGCCCGGCTGGCTCTGAGCCGTGTGGTGCTCACCGGGCCCGCCACCGTGACCGAGCGCATTGCCGACGACCTGCGGGTCTGCGGTGTGGGCGACGTCGCGGTCGTAGCGCACGGCGACCGGTTGCCGGTCGGCCCGGCGAACCTCTTCGTGCTCTGCGACGACGAGGCGGACCGCTGCGAGGAGGCGGGCCGAAACGACAGGGGCGGCCGGGGCGACGGGATGGATCAGCTCGAGGAAGCATGCCGTATCGGCGCCGCGGAAGGCTTCGACGTCCTGCGGTACAGCGTGCGGCGCTCAAACGGCCGTATCGCGGCCATCGAGATCGGACCACGCTTCCACTCCGGCCACACCGCATGCCCGGGCTGCGTCCGCATCGGCCACGACCGGGCCTTCCCGGAGGAGAGGACTCCGGCCGCCGACACATCCGCCGACCTGCCCCCGGCCGTGACGGATCTGCTCGCCGGCCTGGTCGCCGCGCAGATTACCGCCGTGCTGACCGGCACCGGCAACCCGGTGCCACGCCGGGAGCTGTCGCGACTGACGCTGCCGGACCGCACCACCCGACGCTGGACAGCCGCTCCGGAGCCCGGCTGCCGTACGTGCGGGCCCATCGGCACGGGGGCGGAGCAGGCACTGGACACCGTCGAATGGCTGTTGCAGAGCCCGCCGGACGAAGTCTTCCAGGAAGACAGCGCAGCCACAGCGTGGCCCGGCCCTCCCGACGTCCTCGACCTCACCACCAGCCCGCGACGCCGACTGGCCACTCCGGACAGCGCCGCATGCACCCCCGGACTGCTCGACGAACAGGCGGTCAGCTTCCTGCTGTCCCGCACGGCGGGCCCCCGCGAAGCCGCCGAAACACACGGCGGCTCTCCGTCGCGATGGTCCCCCAGCGGCGGCAACCGCGCCTCGGTCCAGCTCTTCCTACTCACCGAGGAGCACTGGCCGGAACTGCCGGGCACCGTCTTCAAGTACGACGACGGCACCCTGATCGCGGCTCGCGCGGACAAACCGTCCCTGCCCGAACTCCTTGCAGGCACCGGCCTGGACGGACGGCCGGTGCGGGCCGCGGTGGTCGTCACCGGAGCGGTGCACCGGCTGCGGAACAAATACGGTGACTTCGCCTTCCGACTGACCCACCTCGACGCCGGCTGCGCTCTGGCACAGGCGGCGCTGGTCGCGGCCGAACTGGGCCTGAGAGCCGAACTGGTGACCGGCGACATCGGTGACCTTGCCAGGCAGCTGGACCTCCACCCTGCCGATCAGCTGGCGACCGGAATCATCGGACTCTGCGGAAGGGACACCGGCGATGCCGCTGCTGGATCAGCATGACGTGATGGACGAGTTCGTCTCGCAACTCGCCGCTGCCCGGCCGGTGCCGCTGATCGGCTCGGCGGGCCGGGCGGTGCCGCTGCCGACCGGTTCAGTGGGGGAGGTGCTTGCGGGCCGCCGATCGGTACGGTCCTTCGCCGACCGCCCGATCGCCGCCACCGACCTGTCCGAACTGCTGGGCACCGCACTGGCCGCCGAGCGCGACCGGTGGCCGGTACGGCCGACGGACGATCTGACGGTGCTGGTGCAGGCCTACCGTGTGCGGGGGCTGGCCACCGGGTGGTACGAGGCCGCTGCCGATGGAAGCCTCACCGTGGTCGCCGGGACGCCGCAGTTGCCCGATCCGGCAGCGCACTTCGACGACGCCCCAGCGGTGTTGTCGTTCGGCGGCGACCTGCGGACCGCGGTGCGTCACGCGGGTGTCGCCGGATACTCCGACCTGCTGGTGCGAGCGGCTGCACTGGCCCACAACTGCTGGCTGCCGGCGATCGCTCGCGGACTGGGCGGATGTCTGCGCGGCCGCGCGCAGTACGTGTCCACCGCCGCGTTCGTCGCCGGACACCCTGGTCACCGACACCTCCTCAGCCTGACCCTCGGCCATCCCGGACCGGAACCGGCCCGGCCCCGCCCGGAATCCTCCGCCGATGACCGGGCAGCGGCTCGATGAGGGCGACCGAAGCCGGGGCCGTCGGGGCAGCCACTACGGCCGACGCGACCGGCGTCACCGAAACCGGTGTCACTGCGACGGGTGTCGCCGTATCCGGTGTCACCGCGACCGGTATGCCCTCCGCAAGCCCGGTATCCGATGACGAGTCCGGCGAGAAGGCGTACTTCGCGGGCACACACCGTACGTGTCCTCCCGCGCGGACCTGGGCCCGGATCGCCCCACTGCTGACCGCCGCAGGTGTCACCCGGATCGCCGATGTGACCTGGCTGGACGACATCGGCATCCCGGTCTGTCAGGCCATCAGCCCGGCGAACAACTACCTCTCGGTGTACCAGGGCAAGGGCCTGGACCACATCTCCGCGAAGGTGTCGGCGGCCATGGAAGCGATCGAACGCTGGCACGGCGCGAACCTGGACACCCGGCCCGACCACACCGGTACCGCCGGAGATGTGGAGCCGGAACTGGGCTACCGGCTCGACGAACTCGCGCTGCACCCGCGGCACTGCCTCAACCCGGCCACCCGGCTCGCGTGGCGTACCGCGGTACGGCTCGACGACGGTGGCCGGTCACTGGTGCCGCTGGAATGCCTGAGCCTGGACCGCCGAGTCGGGACACGCTGGCGGCCGCCGCTGTTCGCCGCCACCAGCAACGGCCTGGCCAGCGGAAACACTCGCGACGAGGCGGTGGCGCACGGTCTGTACGAGGTGATCGAACGGGACGCGATCCACCGCAGCACCTCTGCCGGGCCCATGCCCGCCGTCGACCCGGCCACCGTCCCGCGGCTGGCGGCCGGGCTGCTGGAGCGGTACCGGGCAGCCGGGGTACGGGTCACGATCACCGTCCTGGCGACGCCCCTGCGCGTCCCCTGCTTCAGTGCGACCATCGTGAGCGACGGCTTCCCACTGCCGGTCTACGGCTACGGCTGCCACCTCGACGCACAGGTCGCCTTGTGCCGGGCGCTCACCGAAGCCGCCCAGGTCCGGGTGTCGGTGATCGCCGGTGCCCGCGACGATCTGGACGACCACCTCTACGCGAGGCTGCGCCCTCGCGGACGCGATAGACGCCGCCCGCCCGTACTACCCGCTGGTCAGGCTCACGCCGAGGACCTGATGACAGGGACGGACGTGCTGCACTGTGTCTCGCTGGGCTGTGGCCGGCGATCCCTGAGGAAGTAGTGCATCTGCGTGACCCGGTGAGGCCTGGAGATTACGCCTAGAGCCTCTTGGACGGGCTGGACCGCTGGTCACGAATACGGATGGGTGCCGGGCTACGGCTGCTGCAGACCGGGGCACGTTATGCAGTAGCGGAGGCGGCACAGAAGCCCACAGAAATGCGACTGCGGCCAGGGCCACGAGTACAGCACCGACGTGAAAGGGCACCGGTCTCCGCCCCTGCATGAGGCCTGCAGCGGCAACGACTAGAAGGTGAAAGCCGCCTCGCACCCCACGCCCTGAAAAGATATTTGTCACAGAAAGACCGTTTGGTGATGCTTCGGGGAGGAGTGGGTCTACGACTGCTGAGGCGAGAGTGGCCAATGCGGACTGTGCGACAGGAGACTCTCCTGGTAGTCGGTGTCGTCGACGATCGCGTGGCTGATCGGCCCGTCCGGTGCCTCCCGGACGAACTCCACGGACCCCCCTCGGGCAGCGTGGCGAGGACCGCGCCGACATCGGAGGCCGGCTCCGGCCGGACGGGCAGCAGGGCGCTCGGGCCGAGACCGGCGCGCACCGAGTCGAGGTGCTCCGCCGTCAGGCGGTGCCGGCGTGCGGCATTGCAGACGCGGGCCTCTTCCAGGAGCGCCGTCTGCCGTGAGGCGAGCTCCATGCGTATCCGCCCCCAGGCACCACAGTGCCCTCGACCACGTCACCAGCCGAGTTCGAACAACAGCATCGGAAAACACGTAGACGCCGGGCTCCTCGGGCAGCCCGTGGTGCGTTCGGGCGATGGCCCCTCCCGGTCGGTGTCGGGGCCCGGCGGCTATCCTGGCTCACCGGCCGGGGCCGACCGCCGCAGCCAGGGGGCCCGGGCCCGGCCCCGATGCTGCACATCGCGAGGCGATCTTGGAATGGATGCTTCGCTTCGTTGCTGCATCCCTCTGGGCTCACCCTCTTCCCAGGGCGCTTCAGGTCACGACGACTGGCGCGACCGGGCGAGGAAACCGCGGACGAGTCCGCACCGCCCTGCTCCCGGTCCCCGGCCCGTCGTCTTTGAAAGGTTCTCCTGCACCATGCCCTTGGCTCTGCTGGCCCTGGCTGTCGTCGCGTTCGGCATCGGCACGACCGAGTTCGCCACCATGGGGCTGCTGCCCCAGATCGCCGACGGAATCGGTGTGTCCGTACCGCACGCCGGCAATGTCGTGTCGGCGTACGCGCTCGGTGTCGTCGTCGGCGCTCCGCTGCTGACGGGCATATGCGCGCGTGTCCCGCACAAGCGGCTGCTGCTGCTCCTGACCGGTCTGTTCGTGATCGGCAACACGGCGTCGGCGCTCGCTCCCGACTTCGGCACGCTCTTCGCAGCCCGTTTCCTGGCTGGTCTGCCGCACGGCGCGCTGTTCGGCGTGGGCGCCGTCGTCGCCTCGCGGCTGGTCGCTGCGGACAGGGCGGCACGCGCCGTCTCGAAGATGTTCCTCGGACTCACCATCGCCAATATCGTCGGGGTTCCTGCCGCCACGGCTCTCGGCCAGCATCTGGGCTGGCGCTCCGCCTACGGCGCGGTCGCCGTCATCGGCCTCATCGCGCTGGCCGCGCTGGCCGCCTTCGTCCCGCACCAGCCGCGCGGGGAGCAGTCCGGCATCCGGCACGAACTGCGGGCCATGGGCAACAAGCAGGTCGTCATCGGTCTGGCCACGGCCGTCGTGGGCTTCGGCGGATTCTTCGCCGTGTACAGCTACCTCGTCCCGATGCTCACGCACCTGACCGGAATCTCCGACTCGTCGACGACCTGGGTGCTCGCCCTGTATGGCGTGGGTATGACGCTGGGCACCCTGATCGCCGGACCGCTCACCGACCGCGCGCTGCGCCCGACGATGTACTGGGGGCTCATCCTGCTGGCCGCGGCCCTGGTGACCTTCTACTTCGCGGTCCACAGCACCGTGCCTGCCATGGTGATGATCACATTCATCGGCGCGATGGGCTCCCTCATCACCACACCCATTCAGATGCTGCTCATGGCCAAGGCCAAGAACGCCCCGACGATGGCGGCGGCCTCCAACCACTCGGCCTTCAACCTGGCCAACGCGGGTGGTGCCTGGCTCGGCGGCTTGGTCATCTCGGCCGGCTGGGGCTGGGCCGCGCCCAACCTGGTCGGCGCGGCGCTCGCCGTGGCCGGTCTCGGCCTCGCCTTCACGGGCGGTGTCATGGACCGGGGTCGGCGGCGCTCCGAAGTGATCACGCAGGCGTCGCCGGCGGCCGAGCAGCAGACACCGGTCCCCACCGCGGACTGACCGGGCGAACAGGGTCCGGCGTCTCCCGGCGGGGCGTCGTGTCCGGCAGGCAGGCAGGCAGGCGGCGCTAGGGCCTGTTGTGAAGGTGTTTGCTGCCGGCGGGCGACGCGGCAGTGACGTGGTCGATCGCGGGTTGCGCGAGTGGTTCCCCGGAGCGGTGCAGAAACGCCTGCCCGAGCAGCCGACCCGCCGCACGAAGGCATCTTCCGGTGCGACATACTCTCCCGATGAGTTCACGCACGTCCCCGATCAGTCAGCCGGTCACGATACGGAGGGCCGTCGCGCGGGATGCCAAGCGGCTCACTCGGCTCGTGCGTGGCTCAGGCGCCTACGAGGGTAAGTACGCATCCGCAGTCGCGGGCTACCGGGTCGGTCCCGATTACATCGAGGCCCACCGCGCCTTCGTAGCCGTCGGCGCCGACGAGCATGGAGACCGGGTCCTCGGGTTCTACTCGCTCGTTCTCTCTCCACCGGAGCTCGACCTGCTGTTCGTCGCCGACGAAGCGCAAGGACGGGGTGTTGGGCGACTGCTCGTTGCGCACATGCAGTCGGAGGCCCGTGCCGCTGGGCTCGACCGTGTCCTGGTCGTGTCGCATCGTCCCGCCGAGGAGTTCTACCACCGCGTCGGTGCAGTGCGGATCGGGACCGCGCTCGCGAACCCGCCCGCCGTTCCGTGGGATCGTCCCGAATTCGAGTTTCGCATTCCTTCGGAATGACGCGGTGTGCTGGTTCGCACGGCACCGGCTTCGCCTGCATGGTGCGCTCTGTGTGTGCTGTCGTCTCTGCCCTGGCGGGGGGATCGCCTGCGCCGGTGGGCCGCTCCCGGCGACTCCCTCACCTCCGGCACTCCTGGTGCCGTCGAAATCGTCGAAGTGTCCGCGACGCGGACAGTGTGGCCGCCGCGGCCGTGGAAGCGGCCCAGGCCCAGCAGACCGCGCTGCCCGGCGAGGACGCCGCTGCACGATTCGACGCCGACTTGGCTAGTCAGATCCTGGCAACCGGTCGGCAGAGCACGGAGCTGTCCTCGGTGCAGGAGTTGCGGCCAGCCTCGGAAGCGGCCTGGGAACAGGCCCGGAGGAACGCGTCCGAGTCCTCCTTCACCTGGACGTTCTACCGGCTGCGCCCGGAGGCGGTCGGGTTCCTCCGGGGCGGCCCGGACCGCCGCCACGTACGCCTGGAGTACCGGCGCACGGAGTTCGGCTGGAGAAAGAACCTTCTGTGGCCGTGACCCGCCCGGTCCGAGGCGGGCTCAGTCCCCGAACCCCCACACCGCGAAGTCGGCCACCTTGCGGTAGCCGATCCGCTGGTAGAGGGCGTTGCTCGTGGGGTTGGCGAGGTCGGTGAAGAGGAGCACGTGGCCCATCCCGGCCGTCACGGCGGTGCGGCTCACCTCCGCCGTCACCGCGCCCGCGTAGCCGTGGCCGCGCAGGTGTTTTGGCGTGTACACCGGGGCCACCCGGACCTGGCCCGCGGACTCGGGGGTTACACCGGCCATGGAGACCGGCTCGCCGTCGGGGGTCTCCCAGAGAGTGACCCCGCCATGGTCGATGCGGGCGTCGGCCCAGGGGCCCGCACCCTGGCCGGCACTCTGCCCGACCGCGTCCTTGAACTCGTCATACCAGCGCATCAACAGCTCCCGGTCCGCCGGGCCGGCCACCCGCGCCCGGCCTTCAGGGGGCGGCTGCGGAGTGCTCAACTCGGCCAGCTCGTACAGCCGTTGGCGCTGCGTGAGCCGGGTCGCCGTACCGGTTCGCCGCTGCCAGGCGGCGGCGAGGGCCGCGGCCGTGCCGTGTTCGCCGGAGACGCCGGCGAGCGGGTGGCCGGCGTCGGCCAGGCGGCCCGCCAGCGCCTCGATGCCCTCCGTGCCGAGAGGGCTGAGGTGGAGCGGGAAGGGGGGCGTGTGGAGGAACGCGGCGCCGATGCCGTCGGTCTCGCCGCGCAGCATGCCGAACAGGGGGGCCTCGTCGCTGTACAGATGCCGCCCCCGGCTGCGCAGGGCGTGAAGCACCGTCAGCGGCACCGTGTGCAGGGCCGGGCGGGAGCAGAGAAAGCGGCCCGCCCGGTCCATGAACTCGTCCGGGTCGTCGGTCAGATGCCAGTCGTCAGGGTGCATGCGGTCATGATCCGGCTCCGGCATTCGGCCCGACATCTATTTTCGTCCCCTGCGGATGCGTCCGGCTATGTGATCTGGCTGTGAATCCAGGGCGTTGTTGACGATTTCGCAGGCGCGAGGCCAGAGTCCGCACGGGCGGACGTTGGAAGACGAGAGGCGGCAGGGCAACGCAACAGCCCTGGAACGAGCGGTGCTGCTCCCGGCGAAGGAGTGCCGGGGCTTGCTGGTGTCAGGTCGCGGTGGGCCAGGCCCAGGGCAAAGCGACATCCTGTCGGCAGTGCAGGCGGGGGGCGTGGTGACCGTCTTCTGCCGCCGGCGGCCGGCGGCTACTGGCCGGGGTGGACGGCTTGCACGCCGGTGCCCGCGTACGCCTTCGGTGTCAGGGTGAGCAGGAACCGTCCGCTGGGGTGGGCGGGGGAGGGGCGGCCGGCGTGGATGGCGTGGACGGCATGTCGCTTCCGCGCTGGTCGAGCTGGGTGTGGTGCCGACGGTGAGCGACGCGTTCACCGAGGAGTGGCTGGCCGAC
>NZ_JBSGDB010000321.1:0-10467 GCF_053602155.1 Streptomyces sp. NPDC004561 | reverse complement strand
GGGAGGTGGGTGGGGACGGTGAGCGCCGCGTCCGGGGGCGCGGTGGTGGACCGGACGGGCGGGTCACCAGCGTGCTCAGCCCGCCGGCCGCGAAGCGCCCGCCGGCGGGCACGAGTTGCGCGGTCAGGATGTCCGGCGCGGCCAGTACGGTCCCGTTCCTGGTCAGTCGTCGCCGTGCTGGCGGCGGATCCTCGCGGCCACCTCGTTCTGCTCGGTCTCCCACCAGGGGCGCACCCGCTCGGGGTCGGGCTCCGGGGCGGTCCGGCCCGGCACGGGCGTGCGGGGTGCGATCGGTGTGAGGTCCCTGTCGAGTCGCGCGTCCAGGGCCGCCGCCTGGACGCGCTCGGCGCGCGCCCACTGCACGAGGATCGCCAGCAGGAAGGGCAGCGCGACCAGTTCGGCGATGCTGAGCATCGCGCCGCCGCCGAGCTGCTGGTCCCGCTGGACGTCCGGCGACCAGGACGGGGCGTGGTGCAGGTACCAGGCGCCCGCGATCAGCGTGCCGTGCGTCATCACCACGATGCCGGGGACCGCGTCGACGATGCCGTCCAGGAACACCAGTGCCGCGCGGACCGGGTGAGTGCACCAGCCGGGCAGGGCCTCCTCGCGGGTGAGCACGGGGACGACGAAGAGGCAGCCGGCCGCCAGCAGGTGCAGGTACATCAGCTCGTGCAGCCAGCCGACGCGCAGGGCCGTGGCGAAGTAGGGCGTGAAATAGACCGTCAGCTCGGTCGCCAGCACCAGGGCCGTACTCACCAGCGGGAAGGTGAGCAGCCGTACGATCCGGCCGCTCATCGCGTTCCGCACCCTCCGGGCGGCGCCGTCGGGGAGCGCCTCGATCGCGAGCCGCAGCGGATCGCCGAGGGCCAGCCCGAGGGGTGCGACGAGATCCAGCAGCACGTTCTGCACGGCCGCCGGCCAGAACAGGACGTGGTCGTACACGGCGAGTCCCGACATCGTGGCCACCGCGAGCCCGCCGAGACCGAGCACCGAGAAGGCGGCGGCGCGGCCGGGCGCCCAGGTCCGGTCCGTGCGGCGCAGCCGGAGCAGGCCCCAGCCGTACAGGCCGCCCAGCAGGACGATCAGGAGGAGCGCGGGCACGTCCAGCTGCCACGACCCCAGAAGCCGCCCGGTCGTCAGCTCCGGCAGGCTCCCGGCCGACATGACGGCCCTCGCACGACCAGACATGGAAAAGCTGCCTCCTCCTGCATATAGGGAGCACACCGGACGACAGGTGACAGTAGCGGCCTTCGGTACCGCCCCGCTCGGCAGGGTCCACGGATGCCGTCCGGCCCGGCTCCCGCCGGAAGTCCCCGCCGGACCCGCACATGGCCTCACCGGCGGGTGGGGCGCGCCTGGGACGGGCGTCTGCCGCCCGGGCGGGATTTGCCGGTTCTTTGCGGAACGGCGGACACGAAAGGGGTATTGGCGGGTACCGCGTCACTGGCGTGGGACGAGACCGGTGACCGGCTGTCACGGGGCTCGTGTTACGCCCCTGTGACACCGAGCGGACCGTTCCAAGATCGTGGCCTGCGAGGCTCTGTGATGGACAGAGCGGCAGGCGGTCGCGTGGCCCTCATCGGCCCGGGGGACGACGGAGCGGCTCTGGTGCCGACCGATCGACATGTCGATGTTTCCTGGGGGAACCACTGATGACCACGCCCACCCGCTCCATCGCCGCCGCGATCGCCGTGGCCGCCGCAGTGACCGGCACGGCACTGCTGGGCGCCACCGGCGCCGCGTCGGCCGCCACCGCCGCCTCGCACGGGACGCTCACCGTCAGCAACGGCACCAAGTACGTGCTGATCAACGGCCACAACGTGAACTTCGGTGTGCCGGTCCGGGACCTGGCGTGGTCCCCGGACGGCAAGAAGGCCGCCTTCGTCGACGGCTCCGGCAACCTGGACGTCGCCAACCCCGACGGCAGCGGCCGCGTCGTCGTCGCCAAGAACCCCGGCAACCAGAACTGGTCCCACCCGACCTGGCAGGTCACCGCGAAGGACACGCAGTACAACATCCCCGCCAAGGACAACCTGATCTTCGCGGCCCGCGCGGGCGGCGTGTCCCGGCTGAAGGTCATCTCCGCCAAGGCCGTCCACGGCACGCCCAAGACCCTGAGCCTGTACGGCGACCCGGGCCCGGGCGGTGCGCTGCCGCAGACCGGCAACGTCTGGCCGAACGCGGCCGGCCACTACGGCACCTCGGTCTACGCCAACGTCAACACCGGCGACGTCTACATCCGCGACGACTACCTGCGCCAGCAGGGCGGCAAGCTCACCAAGGGCTCCCAGCCGGCCCTGTCCCCGAACGAGGAGGAGGTCGTCTTCGTGCGCTCGGTCGCCGGCCACGACCACGTCCTCGTCGAGGACTTCATGCACGGCAACCACGTCAAGGACCTCACCCCGCACGCCACCACCGACTACACCGAGCCGGCCTGGTCGCCCGACGGCAAGACCCTCGCGGTGCGCACCCCCGCCGGCACGGTGACCCTGCCGTCCAACGGCACGGGCCACCCGACGAAGGTCAGCTCGACGGCGGGCCTGGCGGCCTACCGCCCCTGACGTCCACCGACCGTACGGGCCGGGCACGTCCCGGCGGACGGAGTGCGCGTCACTCCGCGCCGGGCGAGCTCGGCCCGCAGTTCGTCCAGGTGGGCGTCGGCCGTGTCGTGCGGCAGGAACTCGACCACCTCGAGGAACCGGAACAGCACCTGGGTGCCGGTGACGGCGTACTCGTACTCGCCGAAGCCCACCACCGCGCCCATCGAGCCCCGGGCGACACCCCGCACCACATGCGCGTTCATCTCGTCCGGCTCAGCCGCCGACAGCCCGCGCCGCGCGTTGGGTCGCGCCAGGTACGGGCACACCATCGAGGCGTACAGCATGCACGCACGGTGCCCCGGCCCCTCCAGGGTCGGCGCGAGGTTGCGGTACGGCCGCCCGGCGGCCAGCGCCTCCCCGATCGCCGTGCTCTCCGCCGCCCCGACGACACGCCACACCGGCCCCCGCGGCATGGCCTGGTTGCACACCGAGCACAACCGCCTGCGCGCGCACTCGGCGCTGCGGTCGTAGTCCGTCAGCGCGAACTGCGGCTCGTCGCCCTCCCATGGAGTGATCGCCGGACCCGGATACCCGCGTACGTCCCGGGGCCGCGCCTCGACACCGGCCGGCATGGGAACACTCTCAAATCGCACGGTCCACCCCCGCCAGTGCCCGGCTCCACCACTCCACCACGACCATCGAACCCCCGTTCACGCCCGGTATCTCCTGCCGTTCTACCAGGCCGCCGCCGATCCACCACATTCGCGGGGGCGCCCCGCCTGTCGCCGGTCGGCGGGTCGCCTCGTCAGGGACAGGGCCACCTGTCCAGGAGCGCGTCTGTCGAGGCCGAGCCGCAGGCCACGGGCACGGCCGCCGGGACCGGTGAGGCGCCCCCCACGCGTTTCTGGCCGATCTCTTACCGCAGCCTTCACGGCCGTCGCAGGTTCGCTGCGTACGGTTGCCGTCGTGGGCGGCCTCGGCTCCTGGCGCCCTTGGACCAGGTGGGGAGGGCGGATGACGACCGGTCGCCGCGCAGTGCTGGCCGCGATGGCGGGAAGTCTGCTCGCCGGTTGCACGGGACCCCAGTCCGGCAGCAGCGCCCCCGCTCCCTCCGATTCGGCGGACAACGGAGCGGACACGGCAACGCCGACGCCCGGGGCCCGCCCGTCCGGCACCGCCTCCAGCGTCGAACCGCAGGTCACCCGCGCGGAGATCGTGGCCCGCTACGGGCACAGGGTGCCGCACTCCTGGGGCTTCGACGCCCCGGGCGTGGTGCACTCCCTGCCGCACACGAAACGCGAGATCGCGCTGACCTTCGACGCGTGCGGCGGCCGGGGCGGCAGCGGTTACGACCAGGCGCTGATCGACTTCCTGCGCGCGCGGCGGATCCCGGCGACGCTGTTCATCAACTCCCGCTGGATCGACGCCAATCCGGCCCTGTTCCACGGGCTGGCCGCCGACCCGCTCTTCGAGATCGCCAACCACGGCACCCGGCACCGCCCGCTGTCGGTCACCGGCCGCTCGGCGTACGGCATTCCCGGCACCCGCAGCGCAGCCGAGGTGTACGACGAGATCGCCGGCAACCGGGCCGAGCTCACCCGGCTGCTGGGCGCCCCGCCGCGCTTCTTCCGGTCCGGCACCGCCTACTGCGACGACGTCGCGGCCCGTATCGTCGGCGACCTCGGGGAGCGCTTCGTCAGCTTCTCCGTCAACGGTGACGGCGGCGCCACCTTCAGTCCCGCACAGGTGCACGCGACCGTCGCTGCCGCTCCGGGCGGTTCCATCGTCCTGTGCCACATGAACCATCCCGAGGGCGGCACCGCCCGGGGCATCGCCGCCGCCGTCCCGCACCTGCTGGCCACCGGCCACACCTTCGTCCGCCTCTCGGACTCCCTCCACCGCCGCTGACGCCCCGGTGCCGGCCCTGAGCGCCGCGCCGCCGTCCCCGCCCCGCGTCGGCAGCCTGCCCGGTTCAGCCTGACCTCACCGCATCCGCATCCGCATCCGCGGAGGCGGCCGTCGGCGTGCGCGGTCGGCGGTTTTTACCCGGAGCTTATGGCGACGTCAAGTCCCGAATCCCCGGAACGTGACCCCGCCCGCACGATCCGGCGTACTTGAAGCACGGCCTCACCGGAAAGCACGGCAGGCCGATCGGTAGGACGGAAATCCCCCTCCAAGAGCCCGGGATCCTTTCTCACCGGCACATCGAAATCACTCGGGCGCGATTGATGCGCCCCTTTCGGAAAATGAGGAGAAAATCATGACCCGCATCAAGAAGACCCACGACGAGAACCGCACCCCGCGCCGAGGTATCCGCTTCGCGACCGTCTTCGCCTCCGCCGCGCTGATCACCGGTGGCGTCGTCCTCCCGGTGTCCTCCGCGATGGCGGCTCCCATGCCGGCATCGACCGTGACCCTGGTCCGCGGGGGCGGCGCCGGAGGGGACGGCGGGGCCGGTGGCGGGGGCCTGATCGGCGGAGGCGGTGGCTCCGGTGGCTCCGGCGGCGGCAGCGTCCTGGGCGTCGGCGGAGCCGGCGGCAACGGCGGCAAGGGCGGTGACGGCATCCTCGCCGGTGGTGGCGGCGGTGGTGGCGGTGGCGGCGGCGACGGCGTCATCGGCGGTGCCGGCGGCAACGGCGGCGCCGGAGGCACCGGCGTCTTCGGCGGCAGCGGCGGCTCCGGTGGTGGCGGCGGTGACGGCGTCCTCGTCGGCGGCAACGGCGGCAAGGGAGGCAACGGCGGCTTCGGCGTCCTCCAGGGCGGCGACGGCGGCAAGGGCGGAGCGGGCGGCCACGGCGGCCTCTTCGGCGGCTTCGGCGGGGCCGGCGGGGCCGGTGGCGGCAGCATCTTCTGACCGCCGCGGCTCATTCCGACCAGCCGCGCCCCCGGTCCTCAGGGCCAGGACGCCGCAGGTCGAGGGGGGGGGGGGGGGGGGGGCGCGCCGGGGGGGGGGCGGGGGGGGGCCCGGGTGGGGGGCGCGGCCGGAAGGGACGTCGAGGGGGCCGCGGAGGCGGAAACGGCCGCCGCGTCCGGCGTGGCCGGGGCGGTGGCGGTCGACGGCGCGCTGTCCGTGCGGGAGCTCTCGGTGGCGTCGGCGCGGCCGTCCTGCGTGGGGCGGGACCCGGCCGGGGAGCCCGAGTCCGTCACGCCGGCGATCAGCGCGACGGTGCCGGCCACGCCCAGGGCGCCGGCGACGGCCGCGAGCCGGCGGCGGCCGCCCCTGCGCCGCTGCTCCCGCCGCCGGCGCTCGGCCCGGCCCTCGCCGGGGTCGGCCGGAGGGGGCAGCTCGCGGCCCTCGCCGGGGTCGGCCAGCCGGGGCAGCTCGCGGGTCTCGTCGTAGGCGTTCTGCCAGCCGTGGGCGGCGGCGGGGTCGGTGTACTCCTCGTACGCCGGGGCCTGGGCCGGTCGCGGGTGGTAGACGACCGGCGGGGCCCCGGGCTCCTCACCCGCTCCCTGCGCGCCGTTCGCCGCCGCCCCGTACTCGCGTTCGCTGGACATGACAGCGGATTCTATGGACGCAAGTGACTCCTGAGACAGCCGTCGGCCATATCCGGGCAAACCTCGTGTCTCACGTGTCGGAAAACACGACCCAAGAGGCGTTACCTCACCGTAAGCTCACGCACATGCAGGTGATCCAGTCGACCAAGCTCGCCAACGTCTGTTACGAGATCCGGGGCCCGGTTCTCGAGGAGGCCATGCGGCTTGAGGCGGCGGGACACCGCATCCTCAAGCTCAACACCGGCAACCCGGCCGCCTTCGGCTTCGAGTGCCCCCCGGAGATCCTGGAGGACATCCTCCGCAACGTCTCCACGGCACACGGCTACGGCGACGCCAAGGGCCTGCTGGCCGCCCGCCGCGCGGTCGTCATGCACAACCAGACCATCGGCATCGAGACGGACGTCGAGCACGTCTTCATCGGCAACGGCGTCTCCGAGCTGATCGTGATGGCGATGCAGGGGCTTCTCGACGACGGCGACGAGGTCCTCGTACCGGCCCCCGACTACCCCCTGTGGACGGCGGCCGTCTCCCTCTCCGGCGGCACGGCGGTGCACTACCGCTGCGACGAGCAGTCGGACTGGATGCCCGACCTCGCCGACATCGAGCGCAAGGTCACCGACCGCACCAAGGCCATCGTCGTCATCAACCCGAACAACCCCACGGGCGCGGTCTACGACGAGGCGATGCTGAAGGGCCTGACCGACATCGCCCGCCGGCACAACCTGCTGGTCTGCTCCGACGAGATCTACGACAAGATCCTCTACGACGGCGCCACGCACACC
Source organism: Streptomyces sp. NPDC004561 (assembly GCF_053602155.1). NCBI lineage: Bacteria > Bacillati > Actinomycetota > Actinomycetes > Kitasatosporales > Streptomycetaceae > Streptomyces > Streptomyces sp. NPDC004561. The sequence continues at coordinate 3,647 of NZ_JBSGDB010000321.1, read as the reverse complement.
CCGACCGCGAAGATCGCCCCCGACCTGCTCACCCTCACCTTCAACGGCATGTCGAAGGCGTACCGGGTGGCGGGCTACCGGGTGGGCTGGATGTCGATCTCCGGCCCGCGCGCCCACGCCGACTCCTACATCGAGGGCCTGACGATCCTGGCGAACATGCGCCTGTGCGCGAACATGCCGGGCCAGCACGGCGTGGTCGCCGCGCTCAGCGGCCGCCAGACGATCGACGACCTGGTGCTGCCGGGCGGCCGGCTGAAGGAGCAGATGGACACCGCCTACGAGCTGCTGACGCAGATCCCGGGCGTGAGCTGCGTACGCCCCAAGGGCGCGCTGTACCTCTTCCCGCGCCTCGACCCCCAGGTCTTCAAGATCAGGGACGACCGGCAGATGGTCCTCGACCTGCTGCGCCAGGAGAAGATCATGGTCGTGCAGGGCACGGGCTTCAACTGGCCCGAGCCTGACCACTTCCGGGTCGTCACCCTGCCGACCGCCGGGGACCTCCGGGACGCGGTGACCAGGATCGGGAACTTCCTGGACGGCTACGGCCAGCCGTAGCCGAGCCCACCGTAGCCGACGGACTTCAATCCGTGACACGGCTCAACTTTAGACGAAATCCAAGCTAGGATGGTTTCCTGTCGGCGCACAGGAGGCCATCCCCATGTACGAACCGATCCGCACCAAGTCGGTCCAGAGCACGATGGCCGGCGCCACCCCGGACTTCCCCCACCGGTCGCGCGAGGAGGAGCTGGACATCCAGCTCGCCGGGCACCTCGCCGCGCTGCTCGCGGTCACCGACGATCTGCGCGCCCTGTCCCCGTCCGCCGACCTGGACACCGCGGCGGAGCGCCTGGCCGCACAGGTGGCCCGGCTGCGGGGCGGCCGCGCACCGGTGCGCGCGGTACCGGCCGCCGGCGCGGACCCGCGCCCCCTGCACCAGCGGGCCCACGCCCTCGCCGGGCGTGCCCTGGTCGTCGCCGCCTCGCGCGCCGACACCGCCGCCGCGATCCTCTCCGCCGAGCGCATGGACGCCCACGCGGCCGCCCTGGCCGACCCCAAGGAGCTCAGCGCGGCCCACTGACCCCGCCCGGGGTCCCACGATCGGCCCCGGTCCGCGTGCACCCGCAGCGACGCGCGGACCGGGCGCCATAACCTCTCGCCCTCCCGCGGGCCCGCCGGGGCCGGTCGACCGGCGTCAGCCGAAGATGACCGTGAGCACCACGAAGACCACCAGCACCGCCAGCACCACCAACCAGATCGGCCAGGCGCCGCGCCCATTCGGTTCCTCGGGGCCACCGCCTCTGGGCCGGTCCTCCGCGAGTTTCGGTTCCTCCGGACGGTCATGGGTGTAGAAATCGCCACCTGCCATGGACTCATCCCTCCTTCCACCTGGCAGAAACCGGGTACCCGCGCACACCCGGCCGACCCGCCGAGCGACGAGGTCGCCGGGCAACCCGGAATCAAACGCACGGCGACGACCGGTCACCGAATGCGTATGAGCGGGATTGGCGTTCGGATACTTTTTCCGCGTGAACGCGACGCGTACATTCGGGTGGACTGCGCACCCCAATTGCCCGCCAAACGGCGACGACATCACGACTTCCTCGTAACGTCGGTGCAAATGACGGTGGTTCGACCTCCGGACCCCCACCGTCCCTCACCATTCCACGAGATGTGACAAAGTGAAACACAGGCGATTGCTGGCAGGGCTCTTCGGTGTGGCTGCAGTTGCCACCGGAGTGACGGCATGGGCGATTCAGACCCACTCGGAAGCGTCCACGGAATCCAAAGCCCCACCATCGGAGCACCAGAATGCCAATACGCTTTTGCAGATGGGCATTCTGCAGGAGAAGTACCACGATCCCAAAGCGGCCGCCCAGACCTACCTGCGCGTCCTGGAACTGGAACCGCAGAACAAGTACGCGTGGTACGACCTCGGAGTCCTCTCGCAGGAGGTCGGCCACACGGCCGACGCGCGCGCCGCCTACGACAGGGCCCTGAAGACCGATCCGGTGTTCCCGCCGGCGCTCTACAACGAGGCGCTTCTGCTGGAGTCGAGGGAACCCGACCGGGCCGCCGCGCTCCTGCAACGAGCCATCGCCGTCAATCCGCAGGCGGGCACGGCACATCTGCATCTCGCACGCATCTGGGCGCAGCGGCACCTCGGCCACAAAGCCGCCGACGAGTACCGCCGGACGGTCGCGGTCGACCCATCGCTGCGCTCCCAAGTGCCGGAAAAGTACCGGGACTCCGCAGACAACTCAGCCTCTTCGAGCGAGACAGGGAGCGACAGTTGACGTCGACCGCAACACCGAGGTTCTCCGTCTTCACCCCCAGCCACCAGCCCCGTTTCCTCGACGAGTGCCTGCGGACCCTGCAGGCGCAGACCTGCTCCGACTGGGAGTGGATCGTCCTCCTCAACAACGGCGCCCGGTGGCGTCCGGAGCGGCCCGACGACCGGGTCCGGGTGGAGATCGCGGACGAGATCACGGGCGTCGGAGCGGCGAAGCGCAGGGCCTGCGAACTGGCCCGCGGGGAGATCCTCGTGGAACTCGACCACGACGACCTGCTGGCGAAGGCGTGCCTCGCCCAGCTCGCCAAGGCGTTCGACGCGCACCCCGACGCCGTCCTCGTCTACAGCAACACCGCGCAGATCACCGAGGACGGCAAGCGGGACGAGTCCCGCTTCGACGAGACGTTCGGCTGGCAGTACGAGGAGGTCAGGGTCGACGGCCGCAAGCTGCTGCAGGTCGTCTCCCTGGCGCCGACGCCGCACAACGTCGCCTACATCTGGTACGCGCCCAACCATGTACGGGCCTTCCGCAAGGAGAGCTACGAGAAGGTCGGCGGGTACGACGCCTCGCGCACGGTGCTGGACGACCAGGACCTGATGTGCCGGCTCTTCCACCTCGGCGACTTCCACCACATCAACCGCTGTCTGTACCTGCAGCGGCTGCACCCGACGAACACCCAGCGCGACCCGGAGATCAACGCCCGGATCCAGCGGGAGACGGTCGCCCTGTACGACAAGTACATCGAGGCCAACGCCCTCGCGTGGTGCCACCGGCGCGGACTGCTTGCGGTGGACCTCGGGGCGGCCCACCGCAAGCCGCCGGGCTACCTCGGGGTGGACCAGCGGCCGGGAGAGGGCGTCGACATGGTCGCGACGCTGCCCGGGAAGCTGGACCTGCCCGACGGCTCCGTCGGCCTGATGCGGGCGGTGGACTTCCTGGAGTACGTGCCCGCGAAGGTGCCGCTGATCAACGAGCTGTACCGGCTGCTGGCGCCCGGCGGCATGCTCCTGACCATGACGCCCAGCGCGGACGGCCGCGGCGCGTACCAGGACCCGACCCATGTCGCCTACTACAACGAGAACTCGTTCTGGTACTACACGGACAACCAGTACCGCGCCTTCGTGCCCGACCTCGACGCCCGGTTCCAGTCGTCGCGGCTGGTCACCTACTTCCCGAGCGAGTGGCACTCCCGGAACAACATCTCCTACGTGGTCGCCAACCTCATCGCGATGAAGGACGGCGCGGCGCGGTGCGGGGGCAAGCTGCTCGTGTAGAGCCGTCGCCCGAAACGGCCGGCGCCCGGCGGCGGGGGGGGGTGCGGCCGGGGGGGGGGCCCGCGGCGGGCGGGGCCCCCCC
>NZ_JBSGDB010000320.1:0-10533 GCF_053602155.1 Streptomyces sp. NPDC004561 | reverse complement strand
GGGTTCGCGGCGGGGGTGCTGGACCGGCTCCGCACGCTACGGCCCGCGGAACTGCCCGGCCCCGCCGCCGACACGGCGGGCTTCCTGCGGGCGCTGGCCGAACAGGAGGCGCAGTCGGGACGTTTCCACTGGCTCACACCGACCGCCACGCCGTACCAGCTCTTCCGCCTCCAGCAGTACGGTGACACGGTCTTCCGCGCGTTCCGCTTCGAGCGCCGGGCCGACGCGGACCGGTACGTGTCCCTCGTCCGGGACCTGGCCCGCTGCGTCGCGACGATCGGCGACAAGGCGGCCGGGCAGGCGGCACGGGGCTTCCGCATCCCGGCCCCCGCGCTGGCCGGCGTCCACACCACGCTCACCCGTCTGCGGGCCTCGGCGGCGCGCCACGTCCAGACGGACGCCGAGCGGCTCACCCGGCTCGACGCGGCGGGCCGGGGCCGCCTCGGCGACGCGGTGGCGCGGCTCGTGGCCGACGAGCTGGAGCCGGCGTTCGACCGCCTTCTCGCCCTGGTGGGCGACCCGGACTACGTCCGGCGGGCGCCGCAGGCCGTCGGCTGGGCCCAGTACACGGAGGGCGAGGCCGCGTACCGGGCCTTCGTCAGGACGTACACCTCCGGCGACACACCCCCCGAACGCCTCCATGCACTAGGCCGGGAGCACTGCCTCGAACTCACCGAGCGGATGCGGGAGATGCGGGCCGCGCTCGGCTTCGGGGGCACGGAGGCGGAGTTCAACGAACGGCTCACGACCGAGCCACGCCTGTACGCCGCCACCCCGGAGGAGGTCGAGGCCCGCTACCGCGGACATCTCGACCGTCTGACGCCGCTGCTGCCGCGCTGGTTCGCGGTCCTGCCCCGCGCCCCCTACGGCGTGGCCCGGCTCGACCCGGCGCTGGAGGCGTCGATGACGTTCGGCTACTACGAACCGCCCACCGCCGCGGGACCGGTGGGACGCTACCGCTACAACGCCTCGGACCTGGCGCACCGGTCGCTGCTCGGCGCGGCCGCGCTGATCTACCACGAACTGGCGCCCGGACATCACTTCCACCTCGCCCGCCAGGCCGAGAACACCGCCCTGCCCGACCTGCGACGCGAACTGGCGGCCTTCGGCGGGTTCCAGGAGGGCTGGGCGGAGTACGCGGCGGGGCTCGGCTGGGAGATGGGGCTGTACGACGACCCGTGGGACGCGTACGGGCGCCTGGCCCATGAACGGTTCACCGCGCAACGCCTCGTCGTCGACACCGGCCTCAACCTCGGGACGATGACGCTGGAGCAGGCGCGCGCCTTCATGCGCGCCCACGCGGCGGCCGAGTCCGACGGGCAGATCGGGACGGAGCTGCTGCGCTACGCGACCGACATGCCGGGGCAGGCGCTGACGTACCGGGCGGGTCATGCGGAGTTCACGGCACTGCGGGCCGCGTCCGAAGGTGGTGCGGGCGCCGCCTTCGACGTGCGTGACTTCCACGAGGCCGTGCTGGCCGGCGGCGAGCTGCCGTTTCCCGCCCTGCGCCGACGCGTGGAGAGGGAACTGCACGGGGCGTCCGGCCGTCGGCGCAGGCACCACCGGTCACTCGGAGATGGCGGTTGACGTCGCGTTTCGGCCGTCGAATGGCTTGAACGGGCGGTCGAGGGAAAGCCGCCCTACTCGAATGAGTGAAGGGCGACGGCGGAGTTTGTAACTGTCCGCTCTCGCTCGGATACGCTCTGTGATGCGGGACGTCGCTCCGGTGATACGGAAACCACGTTCATCGCGTTTCCCGCTCACCTCCCGTTGCTCTTTCAATCATCGTTTCCCCGCACAAGAGAAGGACGTGCCATGCCGCCTGTAGTGCCTCCCTTCCTGATCGGCCTGATCACCGCCACGCTGGTGAAAAGGCTGGGCAAGCCCCTCATGCGAGGCCTCGTCAAAACGTCGGTGGGACTCGGAATCGAGGTGAAAAAGGCCGTCCACGAAGCCAGCGAGGGAATCCAGGATCTCGCGGCCGAGGCGACGGCCGAAATGTTCGCCGCCCAGGTGGCGCAAGGAGCCGAGCACGCCCCGGACACCGGCGCCCTGGAGGGCGGCTCGGCGGGCCGGACCGGAGCGGGTGGCTCGCCCGCGCCCGCGGCCACGCCGGCCCACGCGGCGCAGGCCGGCGGCGAGGGCAAGACCCCCGGCAAGGCGCGCGGCACCGGTCCGACCGCCGCCAAGGTGCACTGAGCCGACCCGACTCCGCGTGATTCCGGTCGTGCCCGAGGGCCATGGCCGGCACGGTCCGAGTGGTCCATCCGCGTGCCGTCGGCCGCCCCGCGTACATTTCCGCGCCGTGATTTCCGCCGCGCACACCGTCGAGTCGTCCCATTCCCAGCAAGGGCGGGCCCGCCCGTTCCGGGACGCGCCCCTTTGAAAAACAGGTGATTGTTCCCCATGGCAACTTTGGTGGGCACAGCAGCCACGTGCCGGCCCGACCTCTCGAATGTAACCGCCAGGTCCGTTGTTCCGGGGCGACAGCGTTGGAACGTGCCCGCGGTGCTCGGGCGGCCCAGGGGCGCGAAAATTCTGGAGGGCGTGCTCCGGCGCGCGCCGGGAATCAAAGAGGCGCGCGCCAATCCCGTGACGGGCGGGGTGCTCGTCCTGCACGACCCCTCCCTCACCGCCACGGACATCGGGAATCTGCTGAGAAAATCCGTCGCCGCCTTCACGAACAGCCTCGCTTCCGCCGTCTCGCCCTCCTCGGACGCGGCAGCGCCCCGCGAGGCGGCCGAGGCGGCGCAGGGCCGCGTCGCCGTCCTGCGCCCCGCGCTCACCGTCGCGGGCGGTGCCGCGGCCGTCCTCGCGCTCGGCCGCAGAAGACTGCGCAAGCCCGTACTGGCGCTGGGCGCCCTGGCGGCGGCCACGGCCGTGGTCGTGCGACGGGCCTGGCGGAGAGAACGGGCCGACCCGGAGGACGCCCGGGCCCGGGAGCCGTCGCAACACACCCTGCTGAGCATCGTCGGGCCGCACAAAGGGAAACTCTGCGCGGCGTCGGCGCTGTCGGCGCTCTGCCAGATCACCGAGATGGGCCTCGGCGTCTTCCTGGGCTGGATCGCCCTGGTGCTCGTCAAGGGGGAGTGCGCCCCGCTCGTCGCCTTCGGAGTGAGCGGCGCCTCCGCGCAGTTGTGGTTCCTGGCCTGCGGGGCGGCCGTCGCCTGCGCGCTGGTCGCGGGCCTGTCGTACGCGGCCACCCTGGAGTGGCGCGAGCTGGGCCAGGCCGTCCAGCACGACTGGCGCAACGAGACGTACGCGCATGTGCAGAAGCTGGAACTGCGTCATCTGGAAGGCGAGCGGACGAGCCGGATCGCCGGGGTGCTCACCGAGGACATCGGCCAGATGGGCAACTTCTTCGCCACCGCGGCCAACGACGTGGTGCAGCTCGCCACCAGCTTCCTCGTCCTGGTGCCGGCCATCGTGCTCCTCGCGCCGCAGATCGCCTGGGTCGCCTTTCTGCCGATGCCACTGGTGGCCTGGCTGTCGTTCCACTACCACGACCGGGTCGCCGCCGACTACGCCGTCTCCAGCGAGAACAGGGCCCGGCTGCACAGCCAGTTGGTCAACAACCTGGAGGCCGGCGCCACCGTCAAGAGCTTCTGCGCCGAGGAGTACGAGGCGGAGCGCATCGAGCGGCTGAGCGACGCCTGCGAGGAGAGCAGCCTGCGCACCGACCGCAGCACGGCCCGCCACGCCGAGACCATCCGGGTCTGCACCACCGCCTCCATGGCGGGCACCCTGCTGCTCGGCGGCCGGTCGGTCCTCAACGGCACCCTGCCCTTCGAGGTGTTCAGCCCGCTCATCGGCCTGCCCCAGCAGGTCATGCTGCGCCTGACCCGGCTCGCCGGCATCGTCGACCAGTACCAGCAGACCCTGGCCGCATACGACCGTGTCCAGCACCTGCGCGGCCTCCCCGTCGAACCCGACGGCCACGACCGGACGTTCGACGAAGCGGACGTCCAGGGGGCGATCGCCCTGGAGCACGTCACCTTCGCCTATCCCGGCCGGCCGCCGGCCCTGGACGGCCTGTCCCTGTCCATCGCCCCCGGCCAGGTCACCGGCATCGTGGGGGCCACCGGCTCGGGGAAGACGACGATCGCCAAGCTGCTGATGCGCTTCCAGGACGCGGAGTCCGGGCAGGTCCTGCTCGACGGCCAGGACATCCGCCGGCTGCCGCGCCACGACCTGCGCCGGGCCGTCGGCTTCGTGGCCCAGGACCCCTTCCTGTTCGACGGCACCGTCGCCGAGAACATCCGGTACGGCAGCTTCGAGGCCGACGACTACAGCGTGGAGCACGCGGCGCGCATGGCGGAGGCGCACACGTTCATCGAGGCGCTGCCCGACGGGTACGGCACGATGATCGGAGAACGCGGCGCCACCCTCTCCGGCGGCCAGCGACAGCGCATCGCCCTGGCCCGGGCCATCCTGAAGAACGCCCCCGTCGTCATCCTCGACGAGGCCACGTCGGCCGTCGACAACGAGACCGAAGCGGCCATCCAGCGGACCCTGCGGGGCTTCGCGAAGGACCGGACCCTGGTGATCATCGCGCACCGCCTCTCCACCATCCGGCACGCCGACCGGATCTACGTCATGGACCGGGGCGGAGTCGTGGCGGAGCAGGGCACCCACGACGACCTGCTCGCGCACGGCGGGCTCTACGCCTCCCTCTGGAACCTTCAGGCCGGCGAGAAGGTCGCATAACGAGCCGCCGACCGCGCGAGGTCACCGGGGCGCCCGCCGACGCGCGCCCCGGCCGCGCGGTCGGCGAGCAGTGACGCCGGCGGCATCAGCTCTCTCCGCAACACCTCTGGAGGTACCCCCATGTCCCGTCGCGACGGCGCCGTCCTCCCGCTGACAGCGGCCCAGCGCGAGATCTGGCTCGCCGAGCAGGCCTCGCCCGGGGTGATCCCCGCCTACCGGATCGGCGAGTACCTGGAGATCCACGGGCCGGTGGACGTCGCCCTCTTCGAGACCGCCCTGCGCCGGGTCGTCGACGAGACCGACGTCCTGCACGCGCGGTTCGCCGAGGGCGAGGACGGCCCGTCACAGATCCTGCGGGCGACGACGGACTGGGAACTGCCCTGCCTCGACCTGAGCGGGGAGACCTCACCCCGCGAGGCGGCGCTCGGCCGGATCGCCGCCGACCGCGCCCGCCCGCTGGACCTCGCGCGTGACCCCCTGTTCGGCTACGCCCTGTTCCGGCTCGCGCCCGACCACTTCCTCTGGTACCAGGGCTACCACCACCTCGTGATGGACGGGTACGGCTACTCGCTCGTCGCGCGGCGCCTCGCCGAGACCTACACCGCCCTGGCCGAGGGCCGTAACCCGGCGCCCTGCGCGTTCGCGTCGCTGCACGACCTGGTGGCGAGCGACACCGCCTACCGCTCCTCCGAGCGGTTCGGCGCCGACCGCGCGTACTGGCTGGACCGGCTCGTCGACCACCCGGAGCCGGCCCGGCTCGCCGCGCGTCCCGCCGACGGCGCCGTGACCGGCCTGCGCAGGACGGAACTCGAGGCGCCGACGGTCCACGAGGCGCTGCTGACCGCGGCCGCCAAGGCCGGAACCCGCTGGTCCCGCGCGCTGATCGCGGCGACCGCCCTCTATGCGCACCGGCTCACCGGAGTCCGGGACATCACCCTGGGTCTTGTCGTCACCGGCCGCCCCGCCGGCGACCCGACACTGGCCTCCGCGCCGGGCGCGGTCTCCAACCTGGTGCCGTTGCGCCTGTCCCTGCGCCCGGACACGCGCTGGTCCGACCTCGTCGAGCGGACCGCGGCCGAGGTCCGCACCGCCCTGGACCACCAGCGCTACCGCGCGGAGGACCTGCACCGCGAACTCGCCCTGCCCGGCACGTTCAGCTCGGCCTTCTCCCCGATCGTCAACATCATGTCCTTCACCTACGACATGACGTTCGCCGGGCACCGCGTCTCCGCCCACTCCATCGCCGAGGCGGTCACCGGCGATCTCGCGATCTGGGCCGTCGACCGAAGCGACGGCCGCGGCCCGCGGTTCGCACTCCAGGCCGTCGCCGACGCCTACGACGAGGCCGAACTCGCCGCGCACCGCGAGCGCTTCACCAGGCTGCTGCAGCGGGTCGCGCAGGGCGCCCCCGACCAGCGGCTGGGCCGGATCGACCTGCTGTCGGCCGAAGAAGGCCGTCAGGCGCGGGCCGAGGGCGACGGGTCCGCGGCCGAGGTACGCGGCACCGGCCTGGCCGAGCTCTTCGAGGAGCAGGTGAAGGCGGCACCGGACGCGGTCGCCGTGGTGTGCGGGGAGACCATCCTTACCTACGCCGAGCTGGACAGCCGGGCCAACCGGCTCGCGCACGCCCTGACCGGCCGCGGTGCGGGCCCCGAGCAACTGGTGGCGCTGGCGCTGCCGCGCTCGGCCGATCTGGTGGTGGCGATCCTCGCCGTACTGAAGTCCGGAGCCGCCTACCTGCCGCTCGACCCCGACTATCCGGCGGCCCGGATCGCCGCCATGCTCCATGACGCCCGGCCCGCCCTGCTGCTCACCGACAGCCGTGCGGCATTGCGGCTGCCCGCCGACGCGGCCGCCGACCGCCTGCTGCTGGACGACCCCGGCACCGCCGCGCTGCTGGACGGCTGCCCGGCCACCCGCCTGGCGGTCCGCACCGACCCGCGACAGGCCGCCTACGTCATCTACACCTCCGGTTCCACCGGACGCCCCAAGGGCGTCGTCGTCACGCACGGCGGACTGGTCAACCTCTTCCACCACCAGCGGGCCACCCTGTTCGCGGCGAAGGAGGCGGGAGGCGGCCGGCGCCGGATGCGGGTGGGACTGACCACGTCCGTGTCCTTCGACGCGGCCTGGGACCAGGTGTCGTGCCTGCTGGACGGCCATGAGCTGTATGTCCTCGACCGGCAGACCTGGACCGATCCGGACGCGTTCCTCGACCATCTCGCCCGCCACCGCCTGGACATGGCCTACGCCACTCCTTCGTACCTGGGCGTTCTGTGCGCCCACGGTCTGCTCGGCGGCGACCGGCGGCGTCCCGCCGTGGTCGTCGCCGGCGGGGAGGCCGTACCGGAGCGGCTCTGGGAGGAACTGCGGTCGGCGGAGGGCGTCGACGCCTTCAACTTCTACGGCCCGAGCGAATGCACCGTGGACGCGGTCACCGCCCGCATGGCCTCCTCGGACACACCCGTGATCGGCCGGCCGATCGCCAACACCCGCGCGTACGTGCTCGACGGCGGGCTGCAGCCCGTGCCGCCCGGCGTGCCGGGCGAGCTCTACATCGGCGGGGCCGGAGTCGCCCGCGGCTACCTGAACCGGGCCGGGCTCTCCGCGGAGCGTTTCGTCGCCGACCCGTTCGGCCCTGCCGGGACGCGGATGTACCGGACCGGGGACATCGCGCGCCGCGACCCGGACGGCCGGCTGGAGTTCGTCGGACGCGCCGACGACCAGGTCAAGATCCGTGGCATCCGCATCGAGCCGGGGGAGATCCGGGCCGCGCTCGCCGAACACCCGGACCTGGCCCATGCCGCGGTCGTGGTCCGGCCGGACCGGGCCGGTGATCCGTCCCTCGTGGCCTACGTGGTGCCCGCACCCGGCGCCGCACCGAGCCCGGACACACTGCGCCGGCACCTGAAGGAGCGCCTCCCCGACCAGATGGTCCCCGCGGCCTTCGTCACGCTGGACCGACTGCCGCTGACCGCGAACGGCAAGCTCGACCGCAGGGCGCTGCCCGCACCCGACACGACCGGCGCCGACCACGGCAGGGCCCCGCGCACGGCGAGGGAGGAACTGCTGTGCCAGGTCTTCGCGGAAGTGCTCGGCCTGCCCCGCGTCGGCGTGGACGACAGCTTCTTCGAACTGGGCGGGCACTCCCTCACGGCCATGCGGCTGATCGCCCGTACCCGCTCGGTCCTCGGCGTGGAGCTCGGGCTCGCCGACCTGTTCGACGCGCCGACCGTCTCCGCACTGGCCACCGGACTCGACCGTGCGGAGCGACGGCGGCCCGCGCTGACCGCCGCCGCCCGACCCGACGTGGTGCCGCTGTCCTTCGCGCAGCGCCGCCTGTGGTTCCTGCACCGCATGGAGGGGGCGAGCGCCACCTACAACATCCCACTGGCACTGCGGATGTCGGGCTCCCTGGACCGGGACGCCCTGGAGGCCGCGCTCGCCGACGTGGTGGCACGCCACGAGAGCCTGCGGACGGTCTTCCCGGACGCCGAGGGTGCGCCCTACCAGCACATTCTCGACCCCGGGGAGGCGGCGCCGCGGCCGGCGGTCACCGACACCACCGAAGCCGAGCTGGCCGGCCGGCTGGCCGACTCCGCCCGGCACGCCTTCGACCTCGCGGCCGAGCCTCCACTGCGGGCGGAGCTGTTCGTCCTGGGCCCCGAGGAGCAGGTCCTGCTCGTCGTCGTCCACCACATCGCCGGCGACGGCTGGTCGATGGGCGCGCTCGCCCGCGACCTGACCACCGCCTACACCGCCCGGCTGGGCGGCGAGGCCCCCGACTGGGCTCCCCTGCCCGTGAGTTACGCCGACCACACCCTGTGGCAGCACGAACTGCTCGGCGACGAGTCGGACCCCGGCAGCCTGATCTCCCGGCAGCTCGCTCACTGGAAGGAGAACCTGGCCGGCCTGCCGGAGCAGACCGAGCTGCCCTTCGACCGGCCCCGGCCCGCGACGACGTCGTACCGCGGCGACCGGCTCGACCTGCGCGTGGACGCGGAACTCCACCGCGCGCTCAGGGAGTTGGCGCGCGGCAGCGGGGTCAGCCTCTTCATGGTGCTCCAGGCGGGTCTGGCCGCTCTGCTCGGCCGGCTCGGCGCCGGTACGGACATCGCCATCGGCACCCCCGTCGCGGGCCGCACCGACGAGGCCACCGACGACCTGGTCGGCTGCTTCGTCAACACCCTGGTGCTGCGCACGGACCTCTCCGGCGACCCGTCCTTCGCCGAACTGCTCGCCCGGGTCCGCAAGAACGCGCTGGCCGCCTACGCCCACCAGGACCTGCCGTTCGAGCACCTGGTGGAGGCGGTCAACCCGGCCCGGTCACCGGCGCACCACCCGCTGTTCCAGACCGTGCTGGCGCTGCAGAACACGCCCCTCGCCGCCTACGACCTGCCGGGACTGCGCGTCGAGAGCGAGCTGGTGCACACCGGCACCGCCAAGTACGACCTCACCGTCAACCTGTCCGAGCGGCACACCGCCGACGGCACCCCGGACGGCCTCGCCGGATTCGTGGAGTACAGCACCGATCTGTTCGACGCGGACACCGTGGAGGCCATCGGCGAACGCTGGCTTCGGCTGCTGCGGGCCGCGGTCGCCGACCCGGACGAGTCCGTCGCCCGGATCGACGTGCTGACACGCGAGGAGCGCCGGAGCCTGCTCGCCGCGCCGGACACCACACCGGACACCGGCACGCCCACCACCGTCACCGCCCTCTTCGAGGACCGGGCCCGGGCCACCCCGGACGCGGTGGCCGTGACGTGCGACGGCACCTCGCTCACCTACGGCGAACTGAACGCCCGGGCCAACCGGCTCGCCCGTCTGCTGATCGCCCGGGGCGCCGGACCGGAGCGGCTGGTGGCACTGGCCCTGCCGCGCTCGGCCGAGCTGGTGGTCGCGCTCCTCGCCGTGCTCAAGGCAGGTGCGGCCTACGTCCCGGTGGACCCGGAGTACCCGGCCGCCAGGATCGCCTTCGTGCTGCGCGACGCACGGCCCGCCCTGCTGCTCACCACCGGCCGCACCGCGACCGCCCTGCCCGGCGAGGCCGGCCCGGTCGAGCGGCTCCTGCTCGACGACCCGGCCGTCCGCGCGGAGCTGGACGCGTGCGCGGACACCGACCCCGGGACCGCCGTCGCACCGGACGACCCCGCCTACGTCATCTACACCTCCGGCTCCACCGGCGAGCCCAAGGGCGTCGTCATCCCGCACCGGAACGTGGTGCGGCTCTTCGCCGCCACCCGGCACCTGTTCCGCTTCGGCGCCGACGACGTGTGGACCCTGTTCCACTCCTTCGCCTTCGACTTCTCGGTGTGGGAACTGTGGGGCCCGCTGCTGCACGGCGGACGGCTCGTCGTCGTCCCGCACGACGTCAGCCGCTCCCCGGACCGATTCCTGCGGCTCCTCGCCGACGAACGCGTCACCGTGCTCAACCAGACCCCGTCCGCGTTCTACCAGCTGATGCAGGCCGACCGGGAGAACCCGGAGACCGGCCGGGACCTGGCCCTGCGCACCGTGATCTTCGGCGGCGAGGCGCTGGAGCCGGCCCGGCTCGCCGACTGGTACCTGCGCCACCCGGACGACGCCCCGGTCCTGGTGAACATGTACGGCATCACCGAGACCACCGTGCACGTCACCCACGCGGCCCTCGGCCGGCACAGCGCCGTCACCGGAGCGGCCAGCGACATCGGCACCGCCATCCCGGACCTGCGCGCCCATGTGCTCGACGCGCACCTGCAACCACCCCGCGCACGACATCGCCTACATGTACGACGCGGCCGGCGAGCCGTGGAAGACGCAGTCGACGGTCCGCGAGATCCCAGTCGA
>NZ_JBSGDB010000319.1:0-10564 GCF_053602155.1 Streptomyces sp. NPDC004561 | reverse complement strand
GGACGCGTCCGGGATCAGGAACCACTGCTGTCCGACGGTCGGCCCGCCGGCCGGGGCGGCGGCGACGGTGGGCCTGGCGCCCCACGCGCGGCCCGCCTCGGCGGTGGAGTCGACGCCCAGCAGCCGGCCGTCGGCGGCGTCGGTGACGGTGAAGGCGCCGCCGCCGGTCGGGGTGAAGCGCCAGGACTCGCGGGCGGATCCGGTGGGCCCCGCGACCGAGGTGGTGGTGGCTCCGTGGGCCGCCCGGGCGAGGATCCGGCCCGTGCCTGAGGCGATGCGGTAGCAGCGGGTGGTGTCCACGGGCGGGGTCGCGGGCGCGGAGGTGCCGACGGTCAGGTCGACGTACTCGCCGTCGGCGCCGTGCGAGCAGCCGAAGGCGCAGTAGGAGCGGAAGGTCTTCCCGACGGTCGCGGAGCCGGTGCGGTTGGCGCTGTCGAGGAACCAGCGGTACCAGGAGGCGTTCGTGTAGGTGCCCGTGTCACCGATGAGGTGCCACTTCTGGGTGGCCAGGTCGTCGGTGGCGTAGAGGTACTGCGGTGAGTCGCCGCTCTGGTCGACGGCCTGTGGTTCGCCGATGTACAGGCCGAGGTAGGCGTCGTAGGCGATGTTCATCACGAACAGCGGTGAGGTCGGGGGCATCGTGCCGGCCGCGATCTGCTGGGCGGCGGTGCCGGTGTTGGCCGGGTCGTACTCTGCCGCGGCCGGCGTGTAGCCGGTGGGGTGGCCGGCGTCCACGGGGACGATGTCGCTCTCCTTGCCGCCGGTGCCGGGCTGGGTCCAGGCGCCGTCGTACCACTTGCGCCAGGAGCCGGGGGCCATCTTCGCGGCGATCGGGGCGCGGGCCACGTGCTCGTAGAACGCCTTCCAGCCGCCGCTTTTGTCGACGATGCGGGAGCCGTAGTAGACGTAGAAGTAGCCGGAGGCGGTGTCGACGAACAGGCGCTGGTCGCCGTCGCCGTAGGAGTACGTCTGGTTCGGGAAGGCGGTCGTGTCTCCTCGCCGGGTGCTGTACGGCGAGGTGATGACGTGGTCCTCGACGGTCCAGGTGCGGCCGTGGTCGGTGGAGACGGCGTAGTCGATGGCGTCGTAGTGCAGCCGGTCGCCGAAGGGCTGCGGGCTGAACTCGTTGTGCACCAGGCCGTACCAGTCGCCGGTGTCGGGGTCGACCCACACCCCGGACAGGTCGCAGTAGTTCTTCCGGGCGTAGTGCGAGCCGGCCGGCGCGTAGGTGGCCTCGCGGCCGGTGGGGCTGTTGTCGCACCGCCAGGTGGTGTCGTCGTTGCGGTCGGCGGGGTTCGCGGGGTCGACCGCCTTGCTGAGCCCCTTGTCGAAGGTGGCGGTGTCGAAGTCCTTGCCGGTGTAGAAGTCCCAGGTGCGCGGGTCCTCGGCGCCGTACAGCGCGGCGGACTGCTGGTAGTGGAAGGTGCCGTCCCGGTCGAGGTAGGGGGTGGCGGGGGTGTCCGTGGGGTTGGAGAACGGGACCGGGGCGCCCACGGTCACGCTGTAGGTGGCGTCGGCGGGGAGGGCGGACGCCGGGGACGCGGGGGCGCCGCCCAGGACCAGGGCGACGGCCGCGGCCACGGCGCCGCCCGCTCTGTTCAAGAGTCGCACGGATGCTCCTTGTTGCCGAAGGTTCCGAAGGCCGGTCGCACGGAACGATCCGGCCACGGCGGTTTCCCCGGCAATGGACTCCAGTGTTCCGCCTCTTGCACTTTCGCGCGGGCGGCGGGCTCAGTCCTCGACGGAAAGGGGGGTGTTCCAGTCCAGTTGGCGGATCAGTTCCTCGTCGGGGTGCGTGGAGCGCTGCGCCCGGTCGGCGGGGCCGGACGCGGTGTGGGTGCCGCGGGAGATGCCTCCGCTGACGGTGATGTTGTGCTCGACGCGCGGGCGCCGGTGATGCTCGTACGCGGCGAACGCCCGCTGCGGATCGGGCAGGTCGCGCAGCGCCTTCGCCAGTACGACGGCGTCCTCCAGGGCCATCGAGGCCCCTTGGCCGGTGGCCGGGGAGGCCGCGTGGGCCGCGTCGCCGATGAGCACGATCCGCCCGGTGTGCCAGGTGCTGCCGACCGGCATCTCCGTGGCGTTGGTGACCATGATCGCGTCGGCGGAGGCCTCGACCAGTCCGGCGGCGGGCGTGGAGTCCTTGCGCAGCAGGGGCAGCAGTTGCTCGCGCAGCGCGGCGGGCGGGCCGGCGGGCGCGTCCCCGGGCAGCGGGTCGCCGCCGACGCGGGCGAACCAGTACGTCTCCCCCGCCGGAGAGACGGCGTATCCGAAGGCGCTCTCGCTGCCGCGCACCATGGTGATCACGCCGCTGCCGCCGGTGCCGGGGCGGCGGGCGCGTAGCCGTAGAAGACGCGCCGGCCCGCGTACACGGGCCGCGCGCCGGGGGTGATGAGGCGGCGGACGGTCGAGTTCAGCCCGTCGGCGCCGACGAGCAGGTCGGCGGTGGCGGTGCTGCGGTCGGAGAAGCGGGCGGTGACGCCGTCCGGGCCGTGCGTCAGGGACTCCAGCCGGACGCCGTGGCGCAGGCGGATGCCGCGCCTTGCCGCCTCGCCCTGAAGGGCCGCGTTCAGCTCGCCGCGGTGGAGGCAGCGGTAGCGCAGGCCGGGCTGGGCGACGTCGCCGAGCGGCGCGTGGGCCAGCTCGGCGCCCTGGCCGTCGAGCAGGCGCAGGGAAGTCAGCGGAAAACCGACGGCCGTGACCGCCTCGCCGGCGTCGAGCTGGGCCAGGGCGCGCATCCCGTTGCTCGCCAGGGTCAGGAACGCGCCGAGGTCCTCCGCCGTGTCGGGATGTGCCTCGAACACCCGGACGTCGCAGCCCGCCCTGTGCAGTCCCAGCGCGGCCGCGGTTCCCGCGATGCCGCCGCCGATCACCAGTACCCTCGTCGCATCCGTACCGCTCACGCGCCGCTCCCTACCGACAGTGGACGCGACCATCCAAGTACAGGCCGGGGCGGGCCGGGCCCGGGAGGGCCTGGATCCGGACAGCGGACGACGCGGCGAGCCGGCCGGGGTCCCGGTCCTGGGAGACGTGTTTCATGCCGGATCCCGGTACATCGTCGCGATGTACCGGGACCTGGTCGGGCTTCGCGGTCGGCCGGGCGGGCGGACGGCGGCCGGCGTCAGCCGCTGGAGGGCAGCGCCGCGCCGAGTTCCGCCATGGTGGGTATGCCGAGCGCCTTCAGGGCGTTGTGGACGGCGCCCGCGTTCTGGAGGAGTTCCGGACACTTCTGCAGAACGTCCTTGACGGCGGAGCCCGTCGGAACGTTGATGCCCGGTTCACGCAGTGCCGCGCCGCCGGCGATCGACGCGAGGCAGGCGAGTCCCTTGACCTTGCCGATGAACTGGCCCAGGACCTGCTTGAGTTCGGGGTGGCTGTTCAGCGCCTCGCGCGCCAGGGCCGCGAGTCCCTGGGCCTTGCGCACGAGCGGCCCGCACGCCTTCAGGGCCCCGACCGGCTTGGTCAGCGCCTCGATGACGGTCGGATCCGCCAGGAGCCGGGACAGTTCCGTGGGCCCGGCCTTCTGCAGCGCCTGGCCCGCGTTCTTCGCCCGCAGCTCACCGTAGGCCTCGACGACACTGCCCAGGCATGTCGCGAGCTGTTGCTGCTGTGCCGTGAGGCCCCGGATCAGCCTCTTGCCCGGACCGACCTGGAGGCGGGTGCCCGGGAAGATCAGGTCGCCGCGACGGCTCGAGGTGTGTCCGTAGGTCCGCGCCGCCCGCTCGACGGTCGACGCGTTGGCCGCGTAGATCGCCGGCCAGAGCATCCCGCTGCCGAGGGACTTCCGGGCGATCGACCAGAGCGTGTCTCCCCGCGTCACCTGGTACGTCACGGCGGCGGGCGGCACCGGTGTCAGGGGCTGAGCGGGCGGCGCGACGGTGAGCGGCGGCGGGGTCGTGGTGGGCTCCTGCGGCGCGGACGTCGGCGGCGGGCTGGGGCTCGGGGTCTGCGCCAGGGCCGTGGGGCCGGAGGCGAGGAGGATGGCGCCGGCGGTCAGACCGGTGACCATGGTCAGCGCGAGGTTCCTGGTCGGGCGTATTCGCAGCGGCTTTGCTCTCATGGAGGTCTCCCAGATAGGAGCACGTAGGGTCACTACCTGTGACCCTACGTAGACCCATCGGGTGACAGCCTTCTGGAGTAGCCCGGTCGAGTGGGGGCCGCCAATGCGCCTTCCCGTGCACGGCAGCCGACGGGGATCGACTCACCGATCGAGGACCGGCGCGCGCCCATGCCGTCGGGTGGGCGCTCCCCTCGCCCCGTCGTGCGGGCGTGTCGCACTGTCCGAAAATTTCCCGGAGGGGCGTTCTGCGCGCATCAAACCTTCCGCATGAAGGGGTGGTTGCCCGTTAAATGGGTACTCCCCGGCCATGCGGGTGAGCGTGGTGGATGCGGGGTCGAACACGGTTCGGTTGGTCATCGCGGATGTGGAGGGGGGTGTTCCGCTGCCGGTGCACACCGTCAAATGGAAGCTCCGCCTGTCCGAACAGGTCGAGGCGGACGGCTCCATCTCCGACGAGGCGGTGGAGCGGCTCGTCAAGGCGGTGGGCGCGGCGGGCGCCACGGCCCGGAAGTGGCATGCGGCGGGTCCCCTGGCCTTCGCCACCGCGGTGGTCCGGAGCGCCCCGAACCGGCAGGAGGTGCTGCGCCGCGTGGCCTCCGGGACCGGGATCCGCATGTGCACCCTGCCGGGCGAGACCGAGGCCGAGCTGACCTTCCTGGCGGCCCGCCGCTGGCTCGGCTGGAACGCGGGTCCCCTCGCGCTGCTCGACATCGGCGGCGGCTCGCTGGAGGTGGCCTTCGGCCGGGGCCGGCTGCCGGACTTCGCCGCCTCCCTCCCACTCGGCGCGAACCGGCTGACCCGCGAATACCTGGACGCACAGGACCCGCCCGGGCCGGGCGAACTGAAGGCGCTGCGCCGCCGGATCCGCCATGAGCTGCGGGACGTGGCCTCGCGGATCCGCTGGGAGCGCCCGCGTACGGCGGCCGTCAGCTCCCGTACGTTCCAGCAGCTGGCCAGGCTGTGCGGGTCCGCGCCCGGGCGGTACGGGCCGTTCGAGCCGCGTGAGCTGCGGCGCCGGGAGCTGCGCGAGGCCGTGCACACCCTCGCCGGCCTGCCCGCCGCCGAGCGCGCCCAACTGCCCGGCATCTCCGCGCCGCGCGCGGCGCAGAGCCTGGCCGGTGCCGTGGTCGGGCACACGGCGCTGAAGCTGATGGGGCTGCGGCGGGCCGTCGTCTGCCCCTGGGCGATCCGCGAGGGCGTCCTGCTCCGCTACATCGAGGACGGCGCCGACTGGTGGGCGGACGCCACCGGCTCCCGCGACACGGAGGCACCGCCGCCCGCGGCACCACTGCGCATCGCCAGCCCGCCCGCGTAAGGGAAGCGCCGGTCCGCGGCCTCACCCCCGAAAATGCGGCTGTTCACCGCCTGCGGATGCCGGTCCGCGGCGGCGAGTGGGGCATCCTGGTGGACGTGACTTGAGACCGGGAGGTGCTCGCATGCGGTGGTGGGCCGGTGGGTGTGTGGTCGCCGCGGTCGTCGTACTGGCCGGGTGCGGGGCGGCGGCGGGCCGGGGCTCGGGGTCGGCCGCGGGGTCGTCGGACGGCCGTTCGGCGCGGCCGTCGCCCTCGACGCGGACCACGGCGTCTCCAGGCGGTGCGCCCAGCGCCTCGCCGTCGCCCTCGTCGCGGACCTCGTCGGCTCCGGGTGATGCGCCCAGCGCCCCGTCGGGCGGCTGCGTCGCGGGACACGCGGAGGTCTCCGTCGCCCCGGGCGACGCGGTCCGGCGACCGCTGTGCGTGCGGCCGGGGACGGCGGTGACGCTCGTGCTCCGGCCGAGGCTGGACGACAAGCGGTGGACCGGGGTGCTGAGTTCGGCGCCGGCCCTCGTGACGGCATCGGGGTGGCGCGTGGATCCCGACGGCACCGCGCACGCCACCCTGCGCTGCGCGGGCACCCGGGGCGGCAGCGCCGTCGTCACCGCGGCGGCCAAGGCGCCGGACGTGGCCGGGGCGCCGCACACCGTGTTCACACTGGACATGAGCGTGGTGCCGTACGCACAGGAGGGGTGACCCCGTGGGGCCACCCCTCCCACTCGGTGCGTCCGCTCAGTGCAGGTTGCGCACCTTGACGGTGTAGATGCCCCGGCCGTGCGTGGCGGCGTACAGCGTGCCGCCGTCGGGGCTGGTCTTCAGCTGGAGCACGGCGACGGCGGGCAGGTCGCCGACGCGCGGCCAGGCGGTGTCGCCGGGCGCCCGGTAGACGACACCGAGGTCGGTGGCGACGGCGAGGCCGCCGTCGGCCGTCACCAGCGCGGAGTTGGTGGGCACGTCGGGCAGGTTGCCCGAGATGTCCTTCCAGGTGGTGCCGCCGTCGGTGGACTCGAAGACATGGCCGACGCCCGCACCCGGGCCCTCGGTCCAGTGCCGGGAGAAGCCGTTGACCGCGAGGAAGACGTGGTCGGCGTTCTTCGGGTCGACCGCGAAGCCGCTCAGATAGCGGTTGGGCACGGTCCCGGCCGCGGGCAGGCTGATGTCGTGCCAGCCGGTGCCGTCCGCGTTGCCGACGGCGATACCGCGGGCGAAGCCCTGGTTGTTGCAGGGACCGCACCAGGCGGCGTAGACCTTCCCGCCGGAGGCGGCGACGGCGGTCGCGGTGCGGCCGGCGCCGAGGTCGTGCACATTGGCCCACTCGGAGCCCTTGCGGATGGCGTAGCCGTGGGTCTGGACCCAGATGTGGCGGCCGCCGGCGACCCAGGTGTCGCCGTTCTTCATGTCGGCCGCGAGCGGGGCGATGAAGCGGGCCTCACCGGTGGCGTTGTCGGGCGGGGCGACGCTGTACGAGGTCGCCTTGCTCGGGTCGCTGACCCAGCTGCCGTCGTTCACCGCGCAGTTCTGGGTGACCTGGACGGCGAGGTAGACGTACTCCTGGGCGATGTTGCAGCCGTTGGCGGGGTCGGTGAGGGTGTCGGCGCCGTCGCCGCCGAAGTTGGAGCCCATCACCTTGTCGTCGCCGCGCAGGATGGACTGGCCGTTGTCCTGGAGACCGCCGGTGACGGCCAGGCCGCCGTGGTCGAGGTCCTTGCCGATGCCGACGGAGTAGTACTGGAGGGTGTCGATGGTGCCGTCGTTGAGCGACGTCCAGTCGGTGGCGTGGCCGGAGGCGTCCTGGGAGCCGTTGACCGGGCGCCGGTACATGCCGCCGTCGTTGCCGACGTACACATAGGACTTGCCGTGGTAGCGGCCGATCGCGACGCCGTGCTGGTCGGAGTGGGTGGTCTGGTGGCAGTCACCGGACTGCTTGGACGGGTCGATGCTCCAGCAGGAGAAGGAGAAGTTCCAGTACGGGCCCACGGTGGACCAGCTGCCGCCGCCGTTCTTGGACTCGTAGACCTCTTCGAGACCGGCGTACACGTGCTGCGCGTCGCTCGGGTCGACGGCGAGGAACTGGTTGTACCAGGCCTGGACGCCGGGCATGTAACCGGGGCTGGTCAGCGCCGAGTTGTCGGCGGCGAGGCCCTTGTAGTCGGCGATCTTCGTCCACGGTCCGGTCGGAGAACCGGACTTGGAGACGTAGATGCCCTCCAGGCCGCTGTCGGGGTTCGTGTTGAGCTGCTCGGGCGACTGGTCGATCGCGTAGTAGCGGGAACCGTCGGCGGAGCGCGCGAAGGTGACGTTGCCGACGTTGTCGGGGTCGGCGGGCAGGTCACCGAGGCCGCCGGTGATCCGGGTCCAGGCGCCGTTCACCTTGGTGTAGAAGCCGTTGTAGGCGTCGCCGCTGCGCCAGCCGACGGCGAGGACGACCTTGGACGGGTCCTTCGGGTCGATGGCGATGTCGTTGGCGATGTTCTTGTACGGCGCGTTCGGGTCGCCGGCCTTCGAACCCTTCGGCATGAAGTCGGGGTTGGGCGCGAACTCCAGCTTCCAGGGACCGCTGAGCTTCTTCGTGGAGTGGCTCCACACGCCCTCGCTGGTGGCCGCCCACACCTTGCCGCCGCCGAAGCGCAGCTCGTGGATGGTGGTGCTCTCCAGCTCCTTGCCCCCGACCCGGCTGCGCTCGGAGAAGCTGCCGTGGTGCGCGTGGGTCAGGACGTAGACACCGCTGCCGAGGTAGGCGTCGGCGTTGGTGGTGGCCTCGCCGGTGCCCAGCCACAGCCGGCCGGCTCCGTCGACGGCGAGGGCGCCGGTGGACTGGGCGGGCAGCCGGTCGCTGATGGGCTGCCAGTGGCCGCCCCCGGTGCGCGAGCGCCACACTCCGCCGCCCGCGCTGCCCGCGTAGACGTAACCGTCGTTGTCGGCGGCCACGGCGGCCATGCGGCCGGTGACATTGCCGGAGCCGCCGCTGGAGTTGGAGTCGATGTCGCGGTAGCGCGGGTCGTCCGAGTTGTACGGCAGGTCGGTGATGTTGCGCCAGTTGCCGCCCGTGCGCCTGAGGTTGGTGAGATCACGCCAGGCGGCGCCGTACGCGCCCGGTGCGACCACGCCGGGCGAGGTGCGGGCCTCCGCGTACTGGTCCGCCCCCTCGGCGATCTCGTCCGCCTCGTTGCCGTCGTCGCCTTCCGCCGCCACGTGCGGCGACATGGCGCCCACCGACTGCGCCCGCTCCTTGGCGAGTTGGCCGAGGGCGCGGACGCCGAAGGGGCTCGCCGAGCGGCCTGCGGCGGCGGACGGGGGTATCGCGACGAGCGCGGCTGACGCGGTGAGCGCGCAGACGGTGAACCACCGTCTTCTGTGGGCTGGTACGGACACAGGACCTCCCGAAACGGGCATCGACGTTGCGACGCAGGAGACCTGATCACACTGACGGTGATTACACCACCACTTGGCGAAAACTTGACACGTACCTGCCAGTAACTACCGCCCCGCGATTCTCACCCCGATCGGGGGCGGCGGGTGCGGGCCGCGGCGGCGTTCCGGCCCCGCGTGCGCAGGGTGCCGACCGTCTTCAGCAACTGGTCAGCGGGGTCCCGCAGTCGTGGGTGGGCGAGCACCGTGTTCCTCAGACCGCGCACTGGTCTACGCCACAGACGGTGGGCGAGAGCCACCGGATGGGGCCGCGCGGCGAAGCCCTCCGCGACCCTCAACTCGCGTGTTTTCAGCCAGTCCTTGTACTCCTTGTCGCCCCGTCCGAGGTCCACCAGGGTCACCCCGTGCCGGGCGGCCGCCTCGGCCGTCCGCAGATGCATCATCAACCCCGGTGAGTAGTAGTGCAGTTCGGGGTCGTAGGCGGTGAACCAGGCCGCCAGCACCGTGCTCGAGCGGGGCCCGAAGTGGGCCGCGACCGGCCGGTCCCCCGCGTACAGCACGGACAGCACCCCGGTGAAGTGCTCCTCCTGGACGTGGGACAGATAGTCGACCAGGCCGACGATCCACGGCCTGGAGAACCGGTCCATGCGGCCGGTCCTGCGGTACTGGGCGGACTTCCACCGCATGAGGGTGCGCAGCGCCTCCGGGTCGTGCTCGTCGAACACGAACCGCACCTCGCCGACGTCCCGCCCGAGCCGGCGTTCCTTCTTCAGCGTCGTCTTGGCCAGCCCCGGATAGGCCCCGCGCAGCCACTCCGCGTAGGTGCCGTCGCCCGGTTTCACATCGATCACCGGTGAGGCGAAGGTACCGGTGACATGCGGCTCGAACGGCCTTTGCTCCTGGACGAGATGGTCGAACTCGAAGATGCTGAGCCCGCAGGCCCGCAGCAGTTCCCCCGCGTCCCAGGTGACCCCGGGCCGGTGCACGAGGGCCTGGCAGTCGGAGAGCCCGAGCCCGACGGCCCGGCCGGTGCCGAACGGCCCCCGCTCGTACGGGAGGAAGCCGACGGCCTCCCCGCCCTCGCGCAGCACCGCGACCCGGACGCCGCCCCGGTACCGGCCGACCCCGATCGCGAACTCGGGGGCCAGGAAGGGGTTGGCGTACTCGGGCGACTCGTCCATCGCGCGGTGCCAGGCCGCGCGCAGTTCGGACGTCAGCTCGCCGGGTCTGTGGATGGTGATATCCACCTCAGTTCGCCCGCCCTTCCGCCCGCTCTCTGAGCGGTGTGCCGCGGCCGGCACGGGCCGGCGAGGCGTGTGGATCATGGCTCATGGATCGCATGGGCGACCGCTCCCCCCATGACGCGCCGGGCGCGTCCTGCCATTCGTTCCGATATGCGCGGATCTCCGCCGTGCGCCGATGCTCAAACGTCGCGAAACAGACGCACCCTGTCAAGGGTGCCTCAGGCGACGGAGGGTTCGCCATGGTTCTGCGGACATCGGTGGGCTCCAACACGGGCGGCTCCGTCGGCTCCGGGAGACCGTCGCGCGGCCTCCGCCGGAGCGACTCGGCGCGCACCGCCGGCATCGCCGAGGCGGTCGCGTTCCTCACCTCGCCTCGCCTCGCCGGCGGGTCAACGGGTCAACGGGTCAACGGGTCAACGGGTCAACGGGTCAACGGGCAAGTGGTCCGGGCCAATGGCGGCATCGCCAGACCCCGTTCACCGCACCTCCGGCGCCGTGTCCTGAACCGACCGCGCCATGTCGCAGCCCGCGGCCACCACGACCACGGTGGCCAGCTGGGCGAGCGTGCCGAGCGTCTC
>NZ_JBSGDB010000318.1:0-10564 GCF_053602155.1 Streptomyces sp. NPDC004561 | reverse complement strand
GCATGATCGTCCAAGCCCGCGGAGATGACGGGCACGTGAGCGGCTTCGTGGCCGAGAAGGGCATCGACGGGCAGGCGTTCCTGCCCCACGCGCGCGAGCTGCTGCGCGTCGCCGAACGCGCGGTCGCGTCCGTGCACAGCGGCCGGCGTCCGCTGCGCGTCGACGTGATCGCCTCGCGCGGCGCGGCGTCGGGCCTGATGCGCGCCTTCCACCGTGCGTACCCCGAGATCGACCTCAACGTGGTCATGCTGCTCGACATCGAGACGGCCGTCGCCGCCATCCGGTCCGGTGCGATCGACGCGTCCTTCCGTGCCGTCGCCGTACCCGGCCGGCCCCTCCCCGAGGACATCGAGTCCGTCCGGGTGCTCGACGAACCGCTCCAGCTCCTCACCGGCCCCGCCCACGCGCTGGCGGGCGCCCGGTCGGTGACCGTCGCCCGGCTCGCCGGGCACCGGATCTGGATGCCCGGCATCGTGCCCGGTAGCGAGTGGGCCGCCTACTACGACGACCTCGTCGCCGAGTTCGGCCTCACCATCGAGGCGACCGGCCCCAACTTCGGCTCCGACGCACTCCTCGACACCGTCGCCGACACCCCGGCCCTGGCCACGTTCATGGGCGAGCACACCCGCCTCGTCTGGCCCGCCGGCCACGGCCTGCGCCGTATCCCGGTGACCGACCCGACGCCTGTCTACCCGCACTCGCTCCTCTGGCACCGCGACAACCCCCACCCGGCGCTGGCCACGCTCCGCGCCCACCTCGCCGCGACAGCGGCCGGCCATGACGCCGCCGGGACCTGGCGGCCGGGCTGGGTGTTTCCGCACTGAACGCCGCCGCGCCTTCGATCGCCGTGGGCAGGATCGACAGGTGGTGACTATCGACACACTCCGGCGTGTCCCCGCCATGTGCCTCCCGCGCCTTCACAGTGAGCAACGCTGTGAACTGCTGATTCAGCTCAGGAGTCCCATACAGCAGGGACGGTGGGAGCCCGGACGGCTCTTGGGTGCCCCGGCCACAGCCACGACAGCCCACACCGACGGGTCGCCGACGACGCCGAGCCGCACCGAACGCGCTCCCGGTCGTCCTGCGCGTCGCGACCGCTTCCTGCCATCCGCCATTACCGCCCCAACTCAGAGGGGCTAAGCTCACCGCCAGTGCTTGGGACATAGGCATCACGCGATCTGTGCCTGCCACAGATCGGGCTAATCCTCACATTCGTACGAAAGAGTGGATTTCCGTGAGCCTGGATTCCGATAGCCGTGCGGCGGCCGCGCCGGAGCCGCGTGCTGTTCAGCACCTGGACGAACTGCAGCAGGTTCGGCAGCACTACACAGAGCTGCGCAACCGTACGATCGCCCGTTCGGCCATCGCCACTGCGGAGGGCATCCTGAAGGAGCGCTACCGGCTGGCCAATGTCCGTGAAGCCTTCGCGCTGCTCCGTAGTGCCTCCCAGCACCACAACATCAAGATCCACACCCTTGCCGACGCGGTGGTCCGCGTGCCCGGCCCGACTCATCGGGCCGGTGCCTGGTTCCCGGGCCGGACGCGTTCCGGCCCACCCACGCTCACCGATCTGCGCTGGGCCGGCCGAGTCGACAACACCTCGCAGAGCGCCGTCCTGGACGCCGCCCTGCACCGGATGCTGGATGTCACCGGAACGACCATGGGCAATGTGCAGCTCGCTGAGAACCAGCTTCTGCGGCTGGCCAGACACACCGGGCTGGACCGCCAGTTCACCGAGCACTTCACCTTCGTCGACCACTCGAGCACCTCGTGCTCCCAGGCGGCCCGTAACGCCGAGCAGGTCACCGTACTCGACGTCGCCACGGCACCCGTCTTCGACGAGGAGTCCCGCCGCGTGATCCTCCACGCCGGCAGTCGCGCCTGCCACAGCGTGCCCGTGATGAGCGAGGAGAAGGTTCTGCTGGGCGTGATCTCCTCCCATCACGACCGCCCCCTGACCGGCTTCACCCAGGCCCAGCTCGACGCACTGCAGACAGCCGCTGCCACTACCGGCCGCTGGCTGTCCTGGTACCGCCGCACCAGGGTTTTCGACGCCCTGGAACACCTTCACACCACCGCTCGTCAATCGCGCTGACGGCCTCCGCCGCGCTGCCCGCCGGGGTCCTGGCGCAATCCGTCTGCGGAGGTGATCCCGCCGGTCGGCCCGTCACACGGCCGCGCAGCGCCGGGCCGGCGGCCGCCGACTCCGGCGCCTCCTGCGCCGACCGCCGAGCCGGTACCGAACGGCCCCATCCCTTGCGCCGGGAGGCGCTCGATGTCGCGCCCCTCATGGTCCCCGCCCGGTCGGCGCGCCTCGAGTTTTGGGACACGCTTTACGCAACACACGCAACTGAGGCCCGAGTCCCTACTGTCTGACAGGGAGTCGGGCCCGTCAGGGCCGAGGAGCGAGAGAGCGGGGCAGGGCGTGGGACGGCGCAAGGGCGGCATAGGGATCGCACTCGTCACGGGTGCCATGCTGATGGGCGTGAGCGCCTGCGGCGGGGGCGGCAGTGACAAGGCGGGCGGGGACGACGCCAAGGCGTCGCAGCCGAGTGCGAGCGCCTCTCCGTCGCCGACGAAGCCCGCCGGCCCGCCGATGCTTCTGGACTCGATCACCCCGCAGGAGGCCACCACGGTCGGCGTGGCCATGCCGATCTCGGTGGTCTTCACGAACCCGGTGGCGGCGAAGGCGCGGGCCACGGTGGAGAAGCACATGAAGGTGAGCGCGTCGCAGCCGGTGGCCGGTGCCTGGCACTGGTTCGGCGACAGGCGCGCCGACTGGCGGCCGAAGACGTACTGGCCCTCCGGCACCAGCGTGAAGGTCGACGTCGACGTGAAGGGCGTCAGCAACGGCAACGGGCGCTACGGCGTGCGCGCCTACACGCACAGCTTCAAGATCGGCGACGACGTGCGCGCCGACGTCTCGGTGACCGGCCACACCATGAAGGTGACCCACAACGGCCAGGTGGTGCGCACCCTGTCGATCAACGCGGGCAGCCCTCAGTATCCGACGTGGAACGGCACGATGGCCGTCATCGACAAGGAGGAGAAGGTGCACATGACCTCCTGCAGCGTCGGCATCAGCTGCGACAAGGGCAGCCCCAACTACTACGACCTGACGCTGCCCTGGGACATCCACCTCACCCAGTCCGGCACGTACGTGCACTACTCGACCGGCGACCCCAATCCGGGCAGCGGCAGCGCCCGCGGCTCGCACGGCTGCGTCCACCTGTCCATGTCGGACGCCAAGTGGTTCTACGGCCAGGTCAAGCAGGGCGACCCCATCACCATCACCGGCTCGTCCCGGGCCAAGGCCGCGCCCGACAACGGCTACGCCGACTTCAACCTGGGCTGGGGCGAGTGGCTCGCGGGCAGCGCGTCCGGCGAGGGGACGACCGCCACGCTGTGACGCACTTGGGGTCGCCCGGAAACGGCTGGCCCTCCTGCATTCCCCAACTCGTCCGATCGGAAAGTCTCCGGCGTCAGCCGCGACGGACTCCCGGAGGCAGGGACCACGCGTTCCCTAGGTCGCGACGATCAGCGTCTGCGGCGCGGCCGCCTTCATTCGCATGCGGAGCCAGGCGAGTTGGGCGTCCGTCTCCGTGCGGCAGGCGTCGACGACGTGAAGCAGGTCGCGGTCGCGGACCGCATGGCCGGCCTGGTCGACGAGGGGCCAGGTGAGGGCGACGAGATCGGCCAGTTGGTAGAGATCCTGCAGATCGCGCAGCAACCCGGCCGGGCCGGACCTGACCGCGGTGAGGCCCTGGGCGTGAAGACGCTCGGGTGCGGGCTCGCTCGGAGTCTCGTAGCGTGCCCGGACCGGCGTCAGCGCGGTGGCGTGACCGGCGCACTGGGTGGCGAAACCGGCGGTGGTCCAGTGAACGTCGGCGTCACCGGTGTGGCCCTCGGAGGCAACTCGGTAGCTGTGGCCCAGTGTTTCCTCCGCTGTCCGCAGGAAGTCCAGGTAGGTGGCGAGGTGCATGGGATCCTCACTTCTCGCTGATGTCGCCGAAGGGGTGCACCGGCGCCGACGCTGTGGTGGTCGGGGCGGGCGCGGGGCCCTGGCCGGGGCCGACTCGTTCGACCGAGACGGCGGCGACCTTGAGCTCCGGCTGTTTGGACACCGGGTCCCAGCCGGTGAGGGTGAGCTCGTTGGCGGCGGTGTCGCTTCCTCCGTAGTGCCAGGGAGCGAAGACCATGCCTTCCCGGGGGTGGGAGATCCGGGCCGGGCCTGAATGCTGCCGCGGCGCGACGTGACACGCACGATGTCGCCTTCGCTGATGCCGAGGCGTCGGGCATCGGGCTCGGACAGTTCGACCCACATCGCCGGGGCGGCGTCGTCGAGTTGCCGGCTGCGGCGCGTCTTGGTGCGCGTGTGCCAGTGGTACACGGTCCGTCTGGTGGTCAGCCGGAACGGATAGGACTCGTCCGGTTCTTCGAAGGGATGCTGGTAGCCGGTGGTCTTGAGGATGGCGCGGCCGTCGATCCTGCGGGCACGGTAGGCGATCTGGTCGACGGGGGCTCCCGTGGCCAGGTCGTGCCCGAAGGACTCGCAGGTTCCGGCGTCCGTGTTGAACACGCCGTCGGTGTAGAGCCGTTCCGTTCCCCCAGGTGCCGCGTCGGTGCAGGGCCACTGGACGCCGCCGACCTCGTGCAGCTTCTCGTAGGTGAGTCCCGAGTAGTCGCACGGTCGCCCCGCACTGGCCGCCTTCCACGCCTCGAAAGCCTGCTCGGGGCTGTCCCAGGCGGGCAGGGGACGGCCGTCCTTGTCGGCCAGCCCCATGCGGCGCGCGTAGTCCAGGAAGATCGCCATGTCGCCGCGGGCCTGCCCGGGCGGTTCGACGGCCTTCTCCTGCAGGTGGACGGTGCGGTCCACGTTGGTGAAGGTGCCGGTCTTCTCCGCCCACAGAGCGACCGGAAGCACCACGTCGGCCAGTTCGGTCGTCTCGGTGCGGTAGCCGTCGGAGACCACGACGAAGCACTGGTCACCGGAGAGGATGCGGCGGATGCGCGCGAGGTCGGGCATGGACACCGCCGGGTTGGTGCCGGCGATCCACAGGAAACCCACGGACCCCTGCTCGGCGTACCGGAAGATCGCGTTGGCGTCGGTGGGAGCGGCCCAGTGCGGGATCACGATGGGGTCCACGTTCCACAACTCGGCCAGTTCACGGACATGTTCGGGGTTGTCCCAGTTACGAAACCCCGGCAGCGCCGGACCGCGTCCGGCTTCCCGGTTGTTCTCCGCCGAGGGCTGGCCGTTCATCTGCAGGACCCCCGCTCCCGGACGCCCCAGCATGCTGCGCAGCAGGTGCAGGTTGTTGACCTGGCAGGAGGCCGCGGTGGCCTGGTGCGACTGGTAGAAACCCATCGAACAGGTCGACACCACCCGGCTCCCGGTGCCGAAGATCTCCGCCGCGGCCCGGATGTCCTCGGCCGGCACGCCGCAGATCTCGGCGGCCCACTCCGGAGTCGTCTCACGGGTGCGCCGCTCGAGCTGTTCGTAGCCCACCGTGTGGGCGTCCACATAGTCGGCGTCCACCCAGCCGTGCGCGATCAGCTCATGGACGAGAGCGTTCATCAGCGCCAGGTTGGTGCCGTTGCGGATGGGCAGATGGACGGTGGCCCGTTCGGCGACCTTGGTGCGCCGCGGGTCCACACACACCAGCCGCGGCGGGTCGGGAGCCTCCAGCCGGTCCAGCATCCGCGCCCACAGGACACTCTGTGTCTCGGCGACGTTGTGCCCGAACAGGAACAGGGCGTCGCAGCTGTCGACGTCCGTGTACGAGCCGGGTTGGCCGTCCGAGCCGAAGGACTCCTGGAACGCGGCCGCCGCCGTGGCCGTGCACAGACGTGTGTTGCCGTTCATGTGCGGGGTGCCGATCCCGGCTTTGCCGATCACCGCCAGGGTGTAGTACTCCTCGATCATCAACTGCCCGGACGTGTAGAACGCGTGGCTGAGGGGGCCCTTGGCGTCCAGCAGCGAGCGTGAGCGCTCCACCACCGCGCCCATGGCGGTGTCCCAATCGGTCTCGACCAGCCGGCCTCCTCGACGGATCAGTGGCGTCGTCAACCGGTCGTGCTGCTCGCCCTGCCATCCGTACAGGCCCTTGGGTCCCAGACGGCCGTGGTTGACGCGGTCCTCGGCACGGCCCCGGACGCCCACCATCCGGCCGTCGCGGACCGCCACCTCGAGCCCGCACCCGTTGGAGCAGAGCAGGCAGGCACCCCGCACCCACCGTTCGACATCGGATGCGTCGAGGCCGTCGACGAGGTACTGGTCCACCCGCTGTGGCCACGGGGTCCCACCGGCATGTGGCGTACGCGCACCCCAGATGTCCGCGACCCGGTCGATGTCCATGCTGCTGCGTCCTTTCTGCCGAGGAGCGGCCCCGGCCCGCCGGCCGATGCCGCGTAGGAGGTGACGCGGCTGGCGCACGTAGCCCGTCGAGGATGTTCATGTCCCATCAGGGGGCGGATAGGTCAGGTGCCCGTCCTGGACGCGCGCCTGCGGGTTCAGGGTCGCGGGCCTTTCCGCCGTGGCCGACATGATGTGCGTGACCTCCGTGCCCGCGACGATCAAGGCATCGGTGATCAGTCTGCGATGGCAGCGCCACGGCACCGCCTCGCTGCACATGATCGCCGGCCGTCCGTGTTCGGCGAGTCCGAGCAATTCGTCCAGCCCCTCCGCGAATTCGCCGGTTGCCATGTAGTCGGCGTAATCACGGAAGGCTTTGACCTCCCATGCACCGTTCACGCTCGGGACCGCCTTGGGGGTGTGACGCCGACCGCCCAATTTTGGGAGCCATCGATACTCGATATCGGGAGGAAGCGCGTCGATGATCGCCGACTGATTCCATTGCGGGAACTTGCGTGACGAAGGGTACGAGCGCACGTCGACCAGGTGGGTTATCTCGTGGTTCCGCAACATCGTCAGAACTTCGTCGAAGTCACGCGTCGAGTGCCCCACCGTGTGGATGCGGTTCGTCATCGTGCCGCCTCGACCGGGTCGCAGATGGGCTCAGGCTTGTTTCAGCTCTGAATTTTGGTCAGTGCGCCGCCCTTGTGCATGGCGATGTGATCGGTTTTATCGCTCTTGATCTCGTATTGCGGCTCGGTTTCGGTGGCGTGGCGTACGTGGCCTTTGTACTCCACATCGTGGGTGTGCTTCTTGGTGATGACACCTTCGACGTGCCCTGCTTCGGAATTCCATCGGACATGGTCGCCGACAGTGAACTTCTTCGTCATTCCGACCCTCTTTTCGGGATGCCGGTGCCCGCGACTTTCGTCGAGGGGCGTGGCTCGTCGACCGTCGCCGGTCCGTGTACCACGTCACCTGCGCGGCACACCGGATGGGCCGTGCGGGCGCGGTCGGGTCCGGCCGTGATCGTCGCTATCCGCGCCAGCGGACCACTTCCAGCGCGGCGGCGACGGCGGTGACGTTGTCGGCGAGGGGTCGGGGGAGCAGGTCGTCGGCGCGGGCCAGGCGGCGCAGGACGGTGTTGCGATGGGTGTAGAGCCGTTCGGCGGTCCGGGTGGTGCTGCATTGCTCGCGCAGGTACGTGGCCACGGTCTCCCGCGTCTCCGCGTCGGCGTGCAGGAGGTCCCCGAGGGTGTCGCTGACGAACTCGTCGGCCTGCGTGGGATCGACGGTCAGGAGTGCCGCGAGCTGTACGTCGTCGTAGCGGGCGATCCTGTGCTGCGAGGCGAGCCGGGTGAGCATGCGCTGCGTGGTGACGGCGTCGAGGTGGCTGCGGCGGAAGCCGTCGATGTCGGTTCCGGGCCGGCCCACCGCGATGCGCACGTCGGGGTACGCGGCGAGTTCCGCGCCGAGTCGGCCCGTGTCCGGCGAGGTGGCGACGGGCAACCAGAGCCATTGGGCCGTCGCGCCGGCGACGACGGTCAGGCGGTGTGCCGTGCCGCCGGCGCGCACGAGCAGTTCGGCGGCGGCTTCGAGCTGGTCGGGCACCGAGGCGGAGGCGGCCCAGACGATGGCGGCGGTGTGGGGGCCGGTCAGACGGTAGCCGAGCTGCGCCTCGGCCTGGGCGCGGCGGATCGGGGCGCCTTCGAGCAGGAGGGTGACCGCGGCCCGCCGCTCGGCGTGGGCGCCGCGGGTGAGTTCGGCGCGCTCGTCCTGCATCCGTTCGGAAATGGCGGAGACGGTGTCCTCGACGAAGGTCGAGATCGACAGCGCGGAGATGTCGAGCAGGCTGCGCAGCCGGGCGGGGTCGCCGGTCAGGTCGAAACAGATCTCCATCCAGCGGCGCCAGGCCACACTGTGGCCGGTGCGGTAGGCGTCGAGCGCGCTCTCGTCCAGGCCACGGCGTACGAGGTCGCGGGCCGAGGCGAGCACGTCGGGGCCCAGGTTCGCGGGCACGCGGCGCCCCGGACGCTGGACGTTCGACGCCGCCCAGTGCCGGATGTTGGCGAGGTTGGTCTGTTTGACCGCGGCGGCGAGGACCGGGTCCTCGGCGATGGGCCGCATCCGGTCTCCGCTGAGGGAGGCCGCGTGCAGGACCTCGACCCACTCGGGGCGGGGGTCGAGCACGATCTCGGCGCCGCGCCGGAACAGCTCCGCGATGTCGGGCGGGCACTCGGGCCAGGTGCCGAGGAATGCGGCATGTTGCACCATGTGGTCATGATGATGGTGCGTTCTGCCCTGGTGCAAGGCGGTCGCGCTCACGGATTCTTGTCCGGAGCACGGTCAAGGCATAGCGGCCAAGGAGCGACATGACCTCCAGTCCCGTACCCGCTGGGCGCCTCGGCGCCGAGCCTGCCGGCGTCGAGCACGTGGACGTCCTCATCGTGGGCGCCGGGATCTCCGGCATCGGCGCGGCACGCTACGTGAGGACCGAGTTGCCGTCGAAGAGCTTCGCGGTCCTGGAGGCCCGCGCCGGCCTGGGCGGCACATGGGACCTGTTCCGCTATCCCGGGATCCGGTCGGACTCGGATCTGCACACCTTCGGCTACGAGTTCAAGCCCTGGCGGGACGAGCAGGCCATCGCCGACGGGCCGCGGATCCTGGCGTACCTGCGCGAGACGGTCGCCGAGAACGGCCTGGACGACGCCATCCGCTACCACCACAGGGTGCGGGCCGCGTCCTGGTCCACCGAGCAGGCGCGCTGGACGGTGGAGGTGGAGCGCACCGACACGGGCGAGTCCACCACGATGACCTGCGGCTGGCTGTTCACCGCGAGCGGCTACTACCGGTACGACGAGGGCTTCACCCCCGAGTTTCCGGGCCGCGAACGGTTCCGCGGCGCGATCGTGCACCCCCAGCACTGGCCGGCGGACCTCGACTACGCGGGCAAGCGGGTGCTGGTGATCGGCAGCGGCGCCACCGCGGTCACATTGGTGCCCGCGATGGCCGACACGGCCGCACACGTGACCATGCTCCAGCGCACACCGACCTACATCCTGCCGGTGCCCAGGACCGACGCGATCGCCAACGCCCTGCGCAAGTACCTCGGCGCGGAGCGCGGCTACGCCTGGACCAGGCGCAAGAACGTCTTCCAGCAGAACGCGGTGTTCCGGCTCTGTCAGCGGTACCCGAAGGCGGCGCGGCGGCTGATCCGATGGCTCAACGTCCGGCAACTGCCCGCCGGATATCCGGTCGACGAGCACTTCAACCCGCCGTACGACCCGTGGGACCAGCGGCTGTGCGCGGTGCCCGACGGAGACCTGTTCCGCGCCATCCGGAACGGAAGGGCGTCGGTGGTCACCGAGCGGATCACGGCCTTCACCGAGACCGGCGTGTCACTGGAGTCCGGCCGCCACATCGAGGCGGACGTCATCGTCACCGCCACGGGCCTGAACGTGCAGGCCCTCGGCGGCATGCCCCTCACCGTCGACGGCGCCGCGGTGCGCCTGCGGGACACGGTCGCCTACAAGGGGCTGATGCTGTCCGGGGTGCCCAACCTCGCCTTCGCGGTCGGCTACACCAACTCGTCCTGGACACTGAAGATCGGCCTGCTCTGCGATCACTTCTGCCGACTGCTGGCCCACATGGACGCCCACCGATTCGACATCTGCCGCCCCGAGGTGGCGGACCCGGCCATGTCGACCCGGCCGTTCCTCGACTTCGGCGCGGGCTACGTCCAGCGCGTGGTCGACCAGCTTCCCCGGCAGGGCGACCGGATGCCCTGGCGTACCTCGATGAGCTACCAGGCCGACGCCAAGCTGCTGCGCACCGACAGCGTCCTCGACCCGGAACTGCACTTTGAGCGCGCCGCCGCGAGCACCGGGACCGAGCGGGCCACCACGGCGGTGCACACCTGACGAAGAGCGCCCCCTGAGCATGTCGTACAGCGGGTGCTGCCGCGTCGTTCGAGGGACGCGCTCGCCATCCCGCGCCGACGCCCGGCCGTCGAGTAAGAGAAGCCCTTGAAAAACGCCGACCGGGAGTACCGGCGGTGCCCGGTACACGGGGCACCGCTTGAACCCCTCTTACGTTTCCTCGTACTTATCGGCGCGCGCCCGACCGTACATCCGGCCAGACTGGTAGGTGTCAGGCCGCCGGCACCCGCGCCGCGATCAGCGAGGTTCCATCATGGCTGCCAGGCCGAAT
>NZ_JBSGDB010000317.1:0-10578 GCF_053602155.1 Streptomyces sp. NPDC004561 | reverse complement strand
TTTACTTCGGTGGGATATACGGCGGGGGCGGCCGCGGCGGCCATCAGCCGCCGCGGCCCCTTGAGCAGCCCTCGCAGCGCGGGCACGCGAAGATCCATGCCTCAACGGTACGGGCCGCCTCTGACATCCGACGGACCCCCCGGGCTGAACCCCGTGCCCTCCTTGGGGAGTACAAGCCTGCCGCGGTGTACTTCGTCCGTGGTAGCAAGGGCCATGGAGATCCGCCGGGCCGCCACGGTCGCCGAAGTCATCGCCGCCGAGCACCTGTTCGACAACCCGGTGCGTGCGGCGTGGGCGGAGCGTTTCCTGTCCACCGCGGGACACCATCTGCTGCTGGCGTACGTCGAGGGGGCCGTGGCCGGCTTCGTCAGCGGCGTGGAGACCGTCCACCCCGACAAGGGCACCGAGATGTTCCTGTACGAGCTGGCCGTCGGGGAGCCGTACCGCCGCCGGGGCGTCGGGCGGGCGCTGGTGGAGCGGCTGGCGGCGCTGGCCCGGGAGCGGGGCTGCCACGGGATGTGGGTCGGGGTCGACACGGGGAACGACATCGCCCTTGCCGCCTATCGCAGTGCGGGCGGCAAGGACGAGGGGACGTGCTCGGTGGTGGCGTGGGACTTCACATGACCGTCAGGCCTGGGTGTCCTCGGGGATGGACACCAGCCAGCGGGTCGCCTGGCGCGGCCGGAGGTAGAAGGCCCAGTAGAGGGTGGCGACGGCGGTGATGCCGCCGGTCCACAGCAGGTACGAGGTGTCCTGCTCCACGAGGATGTAGACGAGGACGGCGATCAGCAGGACCGGCATGGCCGGCCACAGCGGCATCCGCCAGGCCTTCCGGGCGCCGTGCGAGCCGCGGCGGGCGAGCAGGGCGGCGATCGCGACCAGCAGGTACAGGCCGGTGACGGCGACGCCGGTGACGCCGTAGAGCGTGTCCAGGTTGACGAAGCAGAGGAAGGCGCCGGGGACGCCGACGACGAGGGTGGCGACCCAGGGGGAGCCGAACCGGCCGAGCTTGGCGAGGGCGTTGTTGACCGGCGCGGGCCAGGCCTTGTCGCGGGCGGAGGCGAACAGGACGCGGGAGTTCTGGATCACCATGACGATGCCCGCGTTGATGATCGCGAGGGCGACGCACAGGCTGACGAAGGTGCCGACGGCCGAGTTGCTCCAGGCGATGACCATGCTGCTGATGTCGCCGCCGGTCAGGGCCTTCAGGTCGCCGGCGCCCAGGGTGATCGCCACGACCGGGACCAGGATGACCACGCTGGAGATGGCGAGGGTCGCGAGGACGGTGCGGGCGACGTTGCGGCGCGGGTTCTCCAGTTCCTCGGAGAGGTAGACCGCGGTGGAGAAGCCCTGGGTGGCGAAGAGGGCGATGGCGAGTCCGGAGAGGACCATCATGGCCGTCACGGGATTGACGTGTGCGTGCTCGCCGGCGATCTGCAGGCTGCCGAGGCTGCCGAGGCCGCGGTGGGAGTGGGTGAAGCCGAGCATGGCGACGACACCGGCCGCGACGACCTCCAGCACCAGGAAGATGCCGGTGATCCAGGCGTTGGCGCGCAGGTCCAGCAGACCGGCGAGGGTGGCCGCGATCATCACGCCGGCGCCCGTCCAGGCGGGGTCCAGGTGGACGACCGGGGCGAGGTAGTCGGCGGTGCCCATCGCGATGACCGGAGGGACGATCATCACGACGAGGAGCGACATCACGAAGGCCAGCCAGCCGGCGAGCCGTCCGGCGAGGGTGGAGACGATGGCGTACTCGCCGCCCGCGCTGGGGATGAGGGTGCCCAGCTCCGAGTAGCAGAAGGCGACGGGGATGCAGAGCAGCGCGCCGATGGCGAGGCAGAGCGCCGTCGCCGTGCCCAGGCTGGAGAACAGGTCGGGCACGATCACGAAGAGCGTGGAGGCGGGTGTGACGCACGAGAGGGTGAGCAGGGTGCCACCGACCACTCCGATGGAGCGCTTGAGCTTCTGGGGGCTGTCGGAGGCTTCCGTGAGGGGAACCTCGACAGGGCGGAGCGTGTCGGTCATGCGGCGGAATCCGATCGACTCGTGCGACTGAGGGTGGGGGGCGGGAGCGATATCGCCTCCGGCGGCTCGTCGTACGTTCGTCTCGTCCGCTCCCGGCCCGCATAGAGAACCCCGACGAAAACCACCGCGTCAATGGCGGTTTACCTTCGGAATCCGCACTTCCCGCGATCTTCGCGCCGCATCACTTTCCCAGGCCGTGAAGCCCTGTTGGCGCATCCAACAAGCTTTTCCGTGATGTGACCTTGTTTTCCAAGGTCATTTCCTCTTAACCCCTTCGTCATCCGTTTCATCCCGCCTGAACGGGAACCGCAGTGAAGGCGTCAAAAAAATGTCAGGCCGTCCGGTATCCGGACGGCCTGACGGGGGTCTACGGCGGGGTTCGGGTCACCCTCAGTGGTTGCGCGGGAACCCGAGGTCCACGCCCGCCGGGGCGTCGGCCGGGTCGGGCCAGCGGGAGGTGATCACCTTGCCGCGCGTGTAGAAGTGGGTGCCGTCGTTGCCGTAGATGTGGTGGTCGCCGAAGAGCGAGTCCTTCCAGCCACCGAAGGAGTGGTAGCCGACGGGCACCGGGATCGGTACGTTGACGCCGACCATGCCGGCCTCGATCTCCAGCTGGAAGCGGCGGGCCGCGCCGCCGTCACGGGTGAAGATCGCGGTGCCGTTGCCGAACGGCGAGGCGTTGACGAGGGCCACGCCCTCCTCGTAGGTGTCGACGCGCAGCACGCACAGCACCGGGCCGAAGATCTCGTCCTGGTAGGCCTTGGCGCTGGTGGGCACCTTGTCCAGCAGCGAGATGCCGATCCAGTGACCGTCCTCGAAGCCCTCGACGGTGTAGCCGGTGCCGTCGAGGACCACCTCGGCGCCCTCGGCGGCCGCACCCGTGACGTACGAGGCCACCTTGTCGCGGTGCACCTTGGTGATCAGCGGGCCCATCTCGGAGGCCGGGTCGTTGCCCGGGCCGATCTTGATCTTCTCGGCGCGCTCG
Source organism: Streptomyces sp. NPDC004561 (assembly GCF_053602155.1). Classification (NCBI taxonomy): domain Bacteria; kingdom Bacillati; phylum Actinomycetota; class Actinomycetes; order Kitasatosporales; family Streptomycetaceae; genus Streptomyces; species Streptomyces sp. NPDC004561. Next base: position 7,568 of record NZ_JBSGDB010000317.1, on the reverse strand, counting down.
CGGATCTTCTCCACCAGCTCGTCGCCGATCGAGCCGACCGCGACGACCGCGGAGATGGCCATGCAGCGCTCGCCCGCCGAGCCGTAGGCCGCCGACACGGCGGCGTCGGCCGCCGCGTCCAGGTCGGCGTCCGGCAGGACCAGCATGTGGTTCTTGGCGCCGCCCAGGGCCTGGACGCGCTTGCCGTTGGCGGAGGCGGTGGTGTGGATGTAGCGGGCGATCGGGGTCGAGCCGACGAAGGAGACGGCCTTGACGTCCGGGTGCTCCAGCAGGCGGTCGACGGCGACCTTGTCACCGTGGACGACGTTGAAGACGCCGTCGGGCAGGCCGGCCTCGGCCAGCAGCTCGGCGATCTTGACGGCGGCCGACGGGTCCTTCTCGCTCGGCTTGAGCACGAAGGTGTTGCCGGTCGCGATGGCGATCGGGAACATCCACATCGGGACCATGGCCGGGAAGTTGAACGGCGTGATGCCGGCGACGACGCCGAGCGGCTGGCGGATCGAGGCCACGTCGACGCGGCTGGCGACCTGCGTGGACAGCTCGCCCTTGAGCTGCACGTTGATGCCGCAGGCCAGGTCCACGATCTCCAGGCCGCGCGCGACCTCGCCGAGCGCGTCGGAGTGCACCTTGCCGTGCTCGGCGGTGATCAGCTCGGCGATCTCGTCGCGGTGGGCGTCCAGCAGCGCGCGGAACCGGAACAGGATCGTGGTCCGCTGGGCCAGCGAGGACTGGCCCCAGGTCGCGAAGGCGTCCTTGGCCGCCGCGACGGCCGCGTCCACCTCCTCGACCGACGCGAACGCGACCTTGGTGGTGACCGCGCCGGTCGCCGGGTCGGTGACCGGCCCGTACTCACCCGACGCGCCTTCGACGGTCTTCCCGCCGATCCAGTGGTTGACGATCTTCGTCATGCCCAGAGACTCCTTACTACAGATGGCGGCGTCGGGTCGAGACGTGCCGTTCGTACAGCTCACGTGCCTTGACCGCCGACGGTCGGGTCGCGGTCTCGGCCACAGGAACATCCCACCAGGCCTGCGCCGCAGGCGCGCCCGACACAGTGTCGGACGTTTCGGTCTCCACGTAGACACATGTGGGAGTGTCGGCGGCCCGCGCCTCGGCGAGCGCCGCGCGCAGGTCCCGTACGGTCTTCGCGCGCAGCACGCGCATGCCGAGGCTGGCCGCGTTGGCGGCCAGGTCGACGGGCAGCGGGGCGCCGGTGAGGGTGCCGTCGCCGGAGGCGAACCGGTAGGCCGTGCCGAAGCGCTCGCCGCCCACCGACTCCGAGAGCCCGCCGATGGACGCGTACCCGTGGTTCTGGACCAGCAACATCTTGATCGCGACGCCCTCCTGCACGGCGGTCACGATCTCCGTCGGCATCATCAGATAGGTGCCGTCGCCGACCAGCGCCCACACGTTGCGCTCCGGCGCGGCGAGCTTCACCCCGATGGCGGCCGGGATCTCGTAGCCCATGCAGGAGTAGCCGTACTCCAGGTGGTACTGGTCGTACGAGCGGGCCCGCCACAGCTTGTGCAGGTCGCCGGGGAGGGAGCCGGCCGCGTTGATGATGATGTCCGACTCGTCGACCAGGGCGTCCAGCGCCCCGACGACCTGCGGCTGGGTCGGCCGTGCGTCCGGCTCGCCGGCCTCGGTGCAGGCGTCGACGCGCCGCTCCCAGCGCTCCTTGCCCTCGGTGTACTCGGCGACGTACGAGCCGTCGACCCGGTGCCCGTGCACCACCAGCGCCTCGGTCAGCTCGCCCAGGCCGCTGCGGGCGTCCGCGATCAGCGGCAGCGCGGCCAGCTTGTGGCCGTCGTAGGGCGCGATGTTGAGGTTGAGGAAACGGACGTCCGGGTTCGCGAAGAGGGTGCCGGAGGCGGTGGTGAAGTCCGTGTACCGGGTGCCCACCCCTATGACGAGGTCCGCGGTGCGGGCCAGCTCGTCGGCGGTCGCGGTGCCGGTGTGGCCGACCCCGCCCACGTCCTGCGGGTGGTCGTGGCGCAGGGAGCCCTTGCCCGCCTGGGTGGAGGCGACCGGGATGCCGGTCGCCGCCGCGAACTCGGCGAGGGCCTCCTCCGCGCGGCTGTGGTGCACACCGCCGCCCGCGACGAGAAGGGGCCGGCGGGCGGCGCGGACCGCCCGCACGGCCTCGGCCAGCTCGGTCGGGTCCGCGCCCGGCCGCCGTACGGTCCACACGCGCTCGGCGAAGAACTCCTCCGGCCAGTCGTAGGCCTCCGCCTGCACGTCCTGCGGCAGGGCGAGGGTGACGGCGCCGGTCTCCACCGGGTCGGTGAGGACCCGCATGGCCTGGAGCGCGCTCGGGATCAGCTGCTCGGGGCGGGTGATCCGGTCGAAGTACCTGGACACCGGGCGCAGGGTGTCGTTGACCGACACGTCGCCCGCGTACGGCACCTCCAGCTGCTGGAGGACCGGGTCCGCGGGGCGGGTGGCGAAGACGTCGCCGGGGAGGAGCAGCACCGGCAGGTGGTTGATGGTCGCGAGGGCGGCGCCCGTGACGAGGTTCGTCGCGCCGGGGCCGATCGAGGTCGTCACCGCGTGCGCGGACAGGCGGTTCGACTGGCGGGCGTAGCCCACCGCCGCGTGCACCATGGACTGCTCGTTGCGGCCCTGGTGGTACGGCATGGCGCCGGCGTACTCGATCAGCGCCTGGCCGAGGCCGGCGACGTTGCCGTGGCCGAAGATGCCCCAGGTGGCGCCGATCAGCCGGCGCCGCTCGCCGTCGCGTTCGGTGTACTGGGCGGCGAGGAAACGGACCAGCGCCTGTGCGACGGTCAGCCGGGTGGTCATCGGTAGCCCTCCGTGTGGTCCGGGTGGAAGCAGATCCGCCACTCCCGGGTCTCCCCCGGGCCCGCCATGACGTTCAGGTAGTACATGTCGTGCCCGGGCTGGGCGATCGACGGGCCGTGCCAGCCGTCGGGGACGAGTACGGCGTCGCCGGAGCGGACCTCGGCGAGGACGTCGGCGCCGCCCTCGCGCGAGGGGAACACGCGCTGGTAGCCGAGGGCGTTCGGGCCGTCGATCTCGAAGTAGTAGATCTCCTCCAGCTCGGACTCCTCGCCCGGCCGGTGCTCGTCGTGCTTGTGCGGCGGGTACGAGGACCAGTTGCCGCCGGGGGTGACCACCTCCACGGCGATCAGCCGGTCGCAGTCGAAGGAGTCCGCGGAGGCGAAGTTGCGCACCTGGCGGGCGCAGTCGCCGCTGCCGCGCTGCTCGACGGGAACCTCCGGCGCGGGGCCGTAGCGGGCGGGGAGTCGTCGCTCGCACTTCGCTCCTGCCAGGGCGAAGCGGCCTCCCGCGCCGGAGGCGATCTGGACCCGGGTGTCCCGGGGCGCGTACGCGAAGTCGGAAGCCCCCGCGAACACACTGTCCCTACCCAGGAGTTGAAACTCGTTTTCCTCAATTTGTACGGTACTTCCGCCTTCCAGCGGAAGCACGATCCACTCACTGTCCCCGGTGGTGAACGTATGTGCACCGCCCGGCGCCAACTCGACCACGCGCAGGCTGCTGTGGGTCCATCCGGCCAACTTGGGGTCGATGTCGACGGCGTACGGGGCGTTCGCGGTGGCGCCCCTGGGCAGGTGCAGGTCGGTGCTGGTCATGCGGCCCCTCACAGCAGTCCTACGGCGGTGTCCACGGCGGCGGCCACGTCGCCGTCCGCCGGGTACAGCAGCGAGCGGCCGACCACCAGGCCGCGCACGGTGGGGAGTTGGAGCGCGCCGCGCCACTTCTCGTAGGCGGCGACCTGGTCCTCGGGCGAGTCGCCGATGTCGCCGCCGAGCAGCACGGCGGGCAGCGTGGAGGTCTCCATGACCCGGGCCATGTCGTCGGGGTTCTCGGTGACCGGCACCTTCAGCCAGGTGTAGGCCGAGGTGCCGCCGAGGCCCGAGGCGATGGCGATGGACCGGGTGACCGCCTCCGCGCCCAGGTCGTTGCGCAGCCGTCCGTCGGGGTCGCGGCGGCTGATGAACGGCTCCACGAACACCGGCAGCCGGCGCTCGGCCATGGCGTCGACGGCCCGGGCGGTGGACTCCAGGGTGGTCAGGGAGCCGGGGTCGGCGTAGTCGAGGCGCAGCAGCAGCTTGCCCGCGTCGAAGCCGAGGCGCTGGATGTCCTCGGGGCGGTGGCCGGTGAAGCGGTCGTCCAGTTCGAAACTGGCCCCTTGCAGGCCGCCGCGGTTCATCGAGCCCATGACCACCTTGTGGTCGAGGGCGCCGAGCAGCAGCAGGTCGTCGAGGATGTCGGCGGTGGCGAGGACGCCGTCGACGCCGGGCCGGGACAGCGCGAGGCAGAGCCGTTCGAGCAGGTCGGCGCGGTTGGCCATGGCGAGCTTGCGGTCGCCGACACCGAGGGCGCCCCGGGCGGGGTGGTCGGCGGCCACGATCATCAGCCGGCCGTTCTCGTTCAGCAGCGGTCTGCGGGCCCGGCGGACGGCGGCCTCGGCGATCGCCTCCGGGTGGTGGGTGCGGATCCGGACCAGCTCGGCGACGTCCACACGTGACCGCCGGGCGATGTCCCCGCCCTCGTGGTGCGTGCCCGTGACGCGGCCGGCCCTCACAGCACCGCTCCGGCCTCGAGCGCGGCGGCCACCTCGTCCGGGGTGGGCATCGCGGAGGAGCACTCCAGGCGGGAGGCGACGATGGCGCCGGCCGCGTTGGCGTGCCGCATGATCGTCTCCAGGTCCCAGCCGGCCAGCAGCCCGTGGCAGAGGGAGCCGCCGAACGCGTCCCCGGCGCCGAGCCCGTTGAGCACGGTGACGGGGAGCGGCGGGACCTCGGCGGACTCACCCGTCCGGCTGACGGCGAGGACGCCCTTGGGTCCCTGCTTCACGACGGCGATCTCCACCCCGGCGTCCAGCAGCGCCCGGGCGGCGGCGTGCGGTTCGCGCACCCCGGTGGCGACCTCGACCTCGTCCAGGTTGCCGACGGCCACGGTGGCGTGGCGCAGGGCCTCGGCGTAGAAGGGGCGGGCCTGGTCGGGGTCGGCCCAGAACATCGGGCGCCAGTCGAGGTCGAAGACGGTCGTACCGGACCCGGCGCGGTGGGCGAGGGCCGCGAGGGTGGCCGTACGGCTGGGCTCCTCACTCAGGCCGGTGCCGGTGACCCAGAAGATCCGGGCCGCGCGCACGGCGTCCAGGTCCAGTTCGTGGGCGTCGATCTCCAGGTCGGGAGCCTTGGGCCGGCGGTAGAAGTACAGCGGGAAGTCGTCCGGCGGGAAGACCTCGCAGAAGGTGACCGGTGTCGGCAGCCCGGGGACCGGGGTGACCCAGCGGTCGTCGACGCCGAAGCCGCGCAGCGCCTCGTGCAGGTAGGCGCCGAACGGGTCGTCGCCGGTGCGGGTGATCACGGCGGTGGCGCGGCCGAGGCGGGCAGCGGCGACCGCCACGTTCGTCGCCGACCCGCCGAGGAACTTGCCGAAGGACGACACCTGGGCGAGTGGGACGCCGGTTTGCAGCGGGTAGAGGTCCACTCCGATCCGCCCCATGGTGATCAGGTCGTACGCCATCGGCTTCCCTTCGTCACGGCTCTCCCCGGTTTTGTAGTCCTGTCCACGGAGCCCTGTCAATGTTTTGTCCGGACATTCGGACGAAAGGTTGACGCTCCCCGAGGTCCCCGGCGCGGCACCGCACCGTCAGAGGCGGCATTCAGCGTTCGCCGCATGGCTGACGCGTACACCGCACTGTGGACCAACGACCTCTGCGAGGCCCTCCGTTCCCGGGACCGGCCGTCCTTCCGCCCGCCTTCGACCGGCCGGTCCCGGCCGATCTACTTCCCCGGCTCACCTACCGGTCGCGGCGCGGCGAACGGCAGATCAAGCATGTCGTGGACGGCGAGCTGCGCAGCCCGGTGAGCATCCAGGGCGTCTACCGTCCGGCCCCGGACTCCGCCCGCGAACCGACCGAGCGGATCGCCGGCGGACCCGCGTCCCACTGACCTCTTTGCGTCAGCTACGTCACAAAGACCTGTCCTGTGTCACAGATGTCGCGGATACGCGGGTTCTGCGTCACATCCGCTCGACAGGCGCTGTCGGCTGGTCACTCTGTGTCGTTCACCCGACACAGGCTTGGTGATCGCCAGCGCAGCGCCCGGCTCCCCCGACGGCCGTACCCGGCCGCCGCCGCGGTGTGCGCGGGGAGGTGCAACTCATGACCGACCGAAGGCTCTGGTCCTACAAGGAGATCGCGGCACACATCAAGGTGCAGCCGGACACCGTACGGTCCTACCGCAAGCACGGGTTGCTGCCCGCGCCCGACCACGTGGAGAGCGGCAAGCCCTACTGGTACGCCGACACCGTCCGCGCCTGGGTCGCCTCCCGCCCGAGCAACCGCGGCCGCCGGCCGGACTGACCATCGGGGGCCGGGGCCACCCCCTCGCTCAGGTCCGGCTCCAGGGCTCGATGACCGTGACCCCGGCCCCGGGCGCCGTGCCCATCGCCGCGAGGGCCGCCGGGGCCGCGTCGAGGGGGATGGCGGACGTCACCAGGAGGTCGGGGCGCAGGACGCCGGAGCGGACCAGGTGGAGCATGCCGGGGTAGCTGTGGGCGGCCATGCCGTGGCTGCCGAGGAGTTCGAGTTCCAGGGCGATGGCGCGGGCCAGCGGGACGGGGGTGGTGCCGTCGGGCGAGGGCAGCAGGCCGACCTGGACGTGCCGGCCACGCCGGCGCAGCGAGCCGACCGAGGCGGCGCAGGTGACGGGCGAACCGAGGGCGTCCAGGGAGAGGTGGGCGCCCCCTCCGGTCAGGGCGCCGACGGCCGCCGCCGTGTCGCTCACCTGGGCCGCGTCCACCGTGTGGGCCGCGCCGAATCCGCGCGCCAGCTCCAGCGCCCGGGCCGACACGTCCACGGCGACCACCCGCGCCCCGGCGGCCGCCGCGATCATCACCGCCGACAGCCCGACCCCGCCGCAGCCGTGCACCGCGACCCACTCGCCGGCCGCGACCCGGCCCTGCTGCACCACCGCGCGGAAGGCGGTGGCGAAGCGGCAGCCGAGGCCGGCGGCGGTGGCGTACGCCATGTCGTCCGGGATCGCCACCAGGTTGACGTCGGCGTGGTCGAGGGCCACGTACTCGGCGAAGGAGCCCCAGTGGTGGAAGCCGGGCTGGGTCTGCCGTTCGCACACCTGCTGGTCGCCGGCCGCGCAGGACGGGCAGGTGCCGCAGGCGCAGACGAACGGCACGGTGACCCGGTCGCCAGGCCGCCACCCGGCCACCCGGGCGCCCACCGCCTCGACGACTCCGGCGAGTTCGTGCCCGGGCACATGCGGCAGGGTGATGTCCGGGTCGTGGCCCATCCAGCCGTGCCAGTCGCTGCGGCACAGCCCGGTCGCCTCGACCCGCACCACCACGCCGTGCTCCGCGGGCTCGGGATCGGGCACCTCCCGCACCTCGGCCGGCTTCCCGTACTCCTCGAACAACACGGCTCTCATGCGCCTCAGCCTTCCACGCGCCCGCACCCGCACCGGAATCGGTGCCGGGCGCCCTAGGTGATGGCGGTGGGCTTCCCGGTGAGGACCGAGCGGGGGCGGGCGACCGGGACGTCCTGGCCGGCCGGGGCGCTG
>NZ_JBSGDB010000316.1:0-10674 GCF_053602155.1 Streptomyces sp. NPDC004561 | reverse complement strand
AGTCAGCGCCCAGCCGAGGAGGCCACCGGCGATCGCTCCCGTGCGATGCCCCCGCCCCGGGACGAGTTCCGGGGCGGGGGCATCCGTCTTTGTCGATCAGCCCACGTTCCGGATAATGATCGTCCTGTTGTCAGTGGGGCCCGGTAGTCTCGAAAGCACGATGACAGAGGACCTCTCACCGGCCGAGCGGTACGCGGCAGCCCGCAGGCGGGCAGCCGAGCAGGCCACCGCGCTCGCGTCCTTCCGCGAGATGTACGACTTCGGCCTCGACCCCTTCCAGATCGAGGCCTGCCAGGCCCTCGAGGCCGGGAAGGGCGTGCTGGTGGCCGCACCCACCGGCTCGGGCAAGACGATCGTGGGCGAGTTCGCCGTCCACCTCGCCCTGCTGCAGGGCAAGAAGTGCTTCTACACGACGCCCATCAAGGCGCTGTCGAACCAGAAGTACGCCGACCTGTGCCGTCGCTACGGCGCCGCGAAGGTCGGCCTGCTCACCGGCGACAACAGCGTGAACTCCGACGCCCCGGTGGTCGTGATGACCACCGAGGTCCTGCGGAACATGCTGTACGCCGGTTCCCAGACCCTCCTCGGTCTCGGCTATGTGGTCATGGACGAGGTGCACTACCTCTCCGACCGCTTCCGCGGCGCGGTCTGGGAGGAGGTCATCATCCACCTCCCCGAGTCGGTGACCCTGGTCTCGCTGTCCGCGACCGTCTCCAACGCCGAGGAGTTCGGTGACTGGCTGGACACGGTCCGCGGCGACACCGAGGTGATCGTCTCCGAGCACCGGCCCGTGCCGCTGTTCCAGCACGTGCTCGCGGGCCGCCGGATGTACGACCTGTTCGAGGAGGGCGAGGGCCACAAGAAGGCCGTCAACCCCGACCTCGCCCGCCTGGCCCGCATGGAGGCCACCCGGCCGTCGTACCAGGACCGCCGGCGCGGCCGCGCGATGCGCGAGGCCGACCGGGAGCGCGAGCGCAGACAGCGCTCGCGCGTGTGGACGCCGGGCCGGCCCGAGGTCATCGAGCGCCTGGACGCCGAGGGCCTGCTCCCTGCCATCACCTTCATCTTCAGCCGCGCCGCCTGCGAGGCCGCCGTCCAGCAGTGCCTGTACGCGGGCCTCAGGCTGAACGACGAGGAGGCGCGGGAGAGGGTCCGCGCCCTGGTCGAGGAGCGCACGTCCCACATCGCGCCCGAGGACCTCCACGTCCTCGGGTACTACGAGTGGCTGGAGGGCCTGGAGCGGGGCATCGCCGCCCACCACGCGGGCATGCTGCCGACCTTCAAGGAGGTCGTCGAGGAGCTGTTCGTGCGCGGCCTGGTCAAGGCCGTGTTCGCGACCGAGACCCTGGCGCTCGGCATCAACATGCCCGCCCGCTCGGTGGTGCTGGAGAAGCTCGTCAAGTGGAACGGCGAGCAGCACGCCGACATCACACCGGGCGAGTACACCCAGCTGACGGGGCGCGCCGGCCGCCGGGGCATCGACGTCGAGGGGCACGCGGTCGTGCTCTGGCAGCGCGGCATGAGCCCCGAGCACCTGGCCGGTCTCGCGGGCACCCGCACATACCCGCTGCGCTCCAGCTTCAAGCCGTCGTACAACATGGCGGTCAACCTGGTCGAGCAGTTCGGCCGGCACCGCTCCCGCGAGCTGCTGGAGACCTCCTTCGCGCAGTTCCAGGCCGACAAGTCGGTCGTCGGGATCTCCCGGCAGGTGCAGCGCAACGAGGAGGGACTGGAGGGCTACAAGGCCTCCATGACCTGCCACCTCGGCGACTTCGAGGAGTACGCGCGGCTGCGCCGTGAGCTGAAGGACCGCGAGACGGAGCTGGCCCGGCAGGGCGCCACGCAGCGCCGGGCCGAGGCCGCCGTCGCCCTGGAGCGGCTGAAGCCGGGCGACGTCATCCACGTGCCGACGGGCAAGTACGCGGGCCTGGCACTGGTGCTGGACCCCGGGCTGCCGGCCGGCCGCTCCAACGGCCACCGCGGCTTCGACCAGCACGACGGGCCGCGCCCGCTGGTGCTGACCGCCGAACGGCAGGTCAAGCGGCTGGCGTCGATGGACTTCCCGGTGCCGGTCGAGGCGCTGGACCGGATGCGGATCCCGAAGTCGTTCAATCCCCGCTCGCCGCAGTCCCGTCGGGACCTCGCCTCCGCGCTGCGCACCAAGGCCGGGCACATCCCGCCGGAGCGGGCCCGCAAGAAGCGCTCGCAGGCGGCCGACGACCGGGAGATCGCCCGGCTGCGCACGGAGATCCGGGCCCACCCCTGCCACGGCTGCAACGACCGTGAGGACCACGCCCGTTGGGCCGAGCGCTACCACCGGCTCCTGCGCGACACCTCGCAGCTGGAGCGGCGCATCGAGGGCCGGACGAACACCATCGCCCGCACCTTCGACCGGATCGTGGCGCTGCTGACCGAGCTGGACTACCTGCGCGGCAACGAGGTGACCGAACACGGCAAGCGGCTCGCGCGCCTGTACGGCGAACTCGACCTGCTGGCCAGCGAGTGCCTGCGTGAGCGGGTCTGGGAGGACCTCTCTCCCGCCGAACTGGCCGCCTGCGTCTCCGCGCTGGTGTACGAGGCCCGGGTCGGTGACGACGCGCTGGCCCCGAAGCTGCCCTCCGGCAAGGCGAAGGCCGCGCTGGGTGAGATGGTGCGGATCTGGGGCCGGCTGGACGCACTGGAGGAGGACTTCCGGATCAACCAGACCGAGGGCGTCGGACAGCGCGAGCCGGACCTCGGGTTCGCCTGGGCCGCCTACATGTGGGCGTCGGGCAAGGCCCTGGACGAGGTGCTGCGGGAGGCGGAGATGCCCGCGGGTGACTTCGTGCGGTGGTGCAAGCAGGTGATCGACGTGCTCGGGCAGATCTCGGCGGCGGCGCCCGTGGAGGGCTCGACCGTGACCAAGGCCGCGCGCAAGGCGGTCGAACAGCTGCTGCGGGGCGTGGTGGCCTACTCGTCCGTGGGCTGACCCGTACCCCTTCCGCGAAGGCAGCGCCTCCTGTGAGGCGCTGCCTTTTTCGTCGTACGAGCCGAACCCCGTTTCACTCATCACGGTGAGTGACTTTCGCACGCCGATACGTCGTTACCGAATGCGTTCGAACAAATGCCCAGCGTGTAAATGGAGTTGAGGTTACTCCTGCCGCAGGGGCGATTTCAGGTGCTTGCTGAATATGACACAGCGATGATCCGGTCGGACTAAGCTCGCCCGCGGCGCACCGGGTTGAGGTGAATTCGTGCGCTTGTTCCCAAACATGCCATGTGTCACGACTGTTCCGTGAACCTTCCCCGCGAAAGTCCCCCCGACACCCAGCCGATTCTTCTCAGAAGGCATCCATGGTGAGTGTTCAGAAGCCTCCCGGTCGCCGTGAACGTCCCTATGCGCGGGTGCTGTTGCCGCCGGCCATATTGATGGCCGCCGCGACCGGGGCCGCCGTCGCCCTGGTACCCGCCTCGGCCCGGATCGCCGTCGGCGGGTGCGGGGCCCTGGCCGTGCTGCTGGTGCTCGCCACCGCGGCCGAAGCCGCCCGCCGCGGCCGCCTGCTGCGTGAGGCCCGGGCCGAACACGGCCGTCACACCGCGTATCTGGAGCACCGGCTCGCCGCCCAGGACGAGCTGATCGACCGCTTCGCCACCGACATCCTGCCCAGGGCCCTGCACCGGCTGCGCGCCGGCGAGGTGCTCCGTGACGTGGTGCGCAACGTCTACGACGCGGACCCCGAACTGCGCGCCCTGCCCGACTCCTACCGCGAGATGCTGCGCATCGCGCTGCGCGGCGCGGACCACGAGATCTCCATGCGGGACGCCACGGAGCGCTCCTTCGTGAGCATCGCCCGCCGCGTCCAGGCCATCGTCCACCAGCAGGCCAAGGAACTGCGGGAGATGGAGGAGGACCACGGCCGCAACCCCGAGGTCTTCGACGACCTGCTGCGCCTGGACCACGGCACCTCGCTGATCGGCCGGCTCGCCGACACCATCTCCGTCCTCGGCGGCGGCCGCCCCGGCCGCCAGTGGCCCCTGCCGGTCTCCCTCTACAGCACGCTGCGCGGCGCCATGTCCCGGATCCTGGAGTACCGGCGCATCCACCTGGCGTCCATCGTCAACATCAACATCAAGGGCACCGCCGTCGAGCCGGTCATCCACGCCGCCGCCGAACTCCTCGACAACGCCACCCGCTACTCGCCGCCCTCGACCAAGGTGCACGTGACCGCGGCCGAGGTGCAGGCCGGCATCGCCATCGAGATCGAGGACGCCGGCGTCAGCCTCAGCGAGGAGTCCCGCGCCCGCATCGAGCAGATGATCGAGGACGCCAAGAACGGCGACGACGCGCAGAACCTCGGTGAGAACCCGCGCCTCGGCCTCGCCGTCGTCGGCCGGCTCTGCAAGCAGTTCGACATGGAGGTCTCGCTGCGCACGTCCGCCTACGGCGGCGTCCGCGCGATCCTCATCGTGCCGCGCGTGATGACCACCACCGAGCCCGGTGTCGGCGCCGCCCACGGCATCGGCGCGACCGGCATCCCGCTGCCCGAGCTCGGCGCCGTCGAGGGACCCAAGCGTCCGCCCAAGAAGCGCCGCCCCACCAGCCCGAAGATCCCCGCCGGGATCTCCATGGAGGACGACGTCCCCGAGGTCACCGAGTGGACGGCGGGCGGCCTGCCTCAGCGCCGCAGCCGGGTGAAGACCCCCCTCAGCCAGCGGTTCGCCGAGCAGGCCGCCATCGAGCGGGCCGAGCGGGAGGGCCGGCCGACCATCTGGTCGCAGACCAGGTCGGAGCCCGAGCCCGAGCCCGAGATCGACCCCGAGCGCAAGAAGCTCATCGAGCGGCCGCCCGGCATGTGGATCGACTCCTTCTTCGACGGCCTGAGGAAGGGGATGCCCGAGGGCGCCAGCGCGCCCGAACTCACCGACTTCACGCTCAACCCGACCAAGTACCTGCACCTGATCGATGATTCGGCCGCCCCCACCGAGGCCGACGACGAGGGGAACCTCAAGTGATCCAGCAGCGAGGCAACTTCGACTGGATGCTCAAGCAGCTGAACGACGGAGTACCGGGGATCGAGATGATCGTGGTCCTCTCCGCCGACGGACTGCGCATCGCCCGCTACGGTGGCGAACCCGACGCCGCCGACCGGGTTGCCGCCGCCTGCGCGGGTGTCCAGAGCCTGGCCGGGGCCATCATCCAGGAGATCCCCGGCGCGGGCGAGATGAAGGTCGTCGTCATCGAGATCGAGGGCGGCTACTTCTACCTGATGAACGCGGGCGCCAACGCCTACCTCGCCGTGCTCGCCGACGTGACCTGCGAGCCGGGCCGGATGAGCGGCATGATGCGGGACCTCGTCGTCCGCATCGGCGCCCACCTCACCAGTCCGCCCCGGCGGAACGGGCAGACCGTATGACCCCTCCACGACGCAAACGGCGCCAGCCGACCCCGCCGCCCCCACAGCCGTCCCCGCCCCCGGCGGCACACGGCCAGCCCCTGCCCAGGAACCCCGAACGGCTCTACGCCGTCACCGGATCCGCCGACGGCAGCCGGGCCGAACTCGACCTCGTGACCCTGATCGTGGCGCGCTGCGCACCCCCGCCCGGCGCCTCCCCGGAGCACGCGGCAGTGCTCCAGCTCTGCACCTCCCCGCTGTCCGTGGCCGAACTCTCGGCCTATCTCAACCTGCCGTTCAGTGCGATGACCGTGCTGATCACGGAGATGATCACGGCGGAACTGGTGCAGGCGCGCGCCCCGATCGTCCGCCAGGCGGTCGCCGACCGTTCACTCCTCGAAGCGGTGATGCATGGACTTCAAAAGCTCTGACACGGTCCCCGGCCCGCGCACCGAGGACCATCTGCCGCACACGGCCCAGGCCGCGGTCAAGATCGTGATCGTGGGCGGCTTCGGCGTCGGAAAGACCACCATGGTCGGTTCCGTCAGCGAGATCCGGCCGCTGACCACCGAGGAGACCATGACCCAGGCCGGCATCGGCGTCGACGACAACTACGGCTCCGAATCCAAGACCGCCACCACCGTGGCGATGGACTTCGGCCGTATCAGCATCACCGACAAACTGGTGCTCTACCTCTTCGGCACCCCCGGCCAGGAGCGCTTCTGGTTCCTGTGGAACGGCCTGTTCGAGGGCGCGCTCGGCGCGGTCGTCCTGGTCGACACCCGGCGCCTGGAAGTCAGCTTCGACGTCATGGGCCGGCTGGAGGAACGCGGCGTGCCCTTCGTCGTCGCCGTCAACTCCTTCCCGGACGCGCCCCGTTACCCGGTCGAGGAACTGCGCACCGCGCTGGACCTGGCCCCCGACATCCCGATCGTCGAGTGCGACGTGCGCCGCCGGGCCTCCAGCAAGGACGTGCTGATGACCCTGATGCGCTTCCTGCACTCGCTCGCCCTGTCGGGCGCGCTCACCTGACCCGCCGCCGACCCGCCCCCAACCCTTCTCCGTTCCGGAGCGATCACTGTGACGCCTGAACCCCAATCCCCGACCGGTACGCACGACGCCCCGTCCGGTCCGCCGCCGGGCTGCCCCGCGCACGGCCTCGGCCCCGGGGGACTGCATCGGCTCTACGGCCCCGACGCGGACGACCTGGACGGCCTCTACGAGCAACTGCGGGAGCAGCGCGGCACGGTGGCGCCCGTGCTGCTCCACGACGACGTGCCGATGTGGGTGGTCCTCGGGCACGCCGAGAACCTCCAGATGGTCCGCAGCCCCTCGCAGTACACCCGTGACAGCCGGATCTGGGGCCCGCTGCGGGAGGGCATGGTCAAGCCCGACCACCCGCTCATGCCGCACATCGCCTGGCAGCCCATCTGCTCCCACGCCGAGGGCGACGAGCACCAGCGGCTGCGGGCCGCGGTCACCGCGGCCATGGGCACCATCGACCACCGCAGCGTGCGGCGTCACATCGGCCGTCACACCCAGGGCCTGGTGAACAGCTTCTGCGAGCGCGGCCGGGCCGATCTGGTCTCCCAGTTCGCCGAGCACCTGCCGATGGCGGTGATGTGCGAGGTCCTCGGCATGCCCGAGGAGTACAACGACCGCATGGTGCAGGCCGCGCGAGACGCCCTCAAGGGCACCGAGACCGCGATCCAGAGCCACGCCTACGTCATGGACGCGCTGAGCCGGCTCACCACCCGGCGCCGGGTCCGGCCCGAGGACGACTTCACCAGTCACCTGGTCATCCACCCGGCCGGACTCACCGACGACGAGGTCCGCGAACATCTGCGCCTCGTCCTCTTCGCGGCCTACGAGGCCACCGCCAACCTCCTCGCCAACGCGCTGCGCATGGTCCTCACCGAGCCGGGCTTCCGCGCCCAGCTCAACGGCGGCCAGATGACCGTGCCGGAGGCGATCGAGCAGTCCCTGTGGGACGAGCCGCCGTTCAGCACCGTCCTCGGCTACTACGCCAAGCAGGACACCGAGTTGGGCGGGCAGCGCATCCGCAAGGGCGACGGGCTGCTGTTCGCGCCCGCCCCGGGCAACCTCGACCCGCGGGTGCGGCCCGACCTGTCCGCGAGCATGCAGGGCAACCGCTCGCACCTCGCCTTCGGCGGCGGCCCGCACGAGTGCCCCGGCCAGGACATCGGGCGCGCCATCGCCGACGTCGGTGTCGACGCCCTGCTGACCCGGCTGCCCGACGCCCAGCTCGACTGCGCGGAGGAGGAGTTGCGCTGGCGGTCGTCCATCGCCTCGCGGCACCTGGTGGCCCTGCCCGTGCGCTTCGAGCCCAAGCCGCAGCAGGACGTGGAGCTCGCGCCGAGCGCCCTGCCGGCCCCGCCCCGGCACAACCCCGCGCCGACAGCCGTACCGCAGCCCGTGGCCGTACCCCAGCCCATGGCCGTACCGCCGGCCCCCACGGCCGTTCCGGCCCCCACGAGGCCGAAGGGGCTCTGGCAGCGGCTGCTGGACTGGTGGCGCGGGGAGTGAGATGAGCGAACCGCGCCAGGCCCTGCCTGGCGGGCAGAGGGACGACGCCGTACGAGCGTGGGGGAGCGTAGCCGGCGATCGGTGACCAATCCCGCGCATGGGCGTGCCGGGCGCCTCGGGTTCTGCCGGGTCGGACTAGTCCTCGCCGGACCACGCCTCGAAGGACGTCCAGGCCTGGAGCAGGCGCTCGCTGACGAACGCGTGCTCCGCCCCGGTGACCGGATCGGTGAACTCCAGTCTCCGTGCGAGCAGTTGCAGGGGGCGCCGGAAGTCACCGGCCGGCACCGGGCCGGTCACCCGGGGATAGAGGGGATCACCGAGGATGGGCACGCCGAGGGCGTTCAGGTGCACCCGCAGCTGATGGGTCTGCCCGGTCTCCGGCACCAGCCGGTACCGCCCGAGCCCGCCCCGCCGCTCCGCAGGTTCCACCCGGGTCACCGCGTTGGGCTCGCCCTCGACCTCACGGGCGGCCTGTACCCCGCGCTCCTTCACGATCCGGCTGCGCACGGTCCGGGGCAGCCCGAGCGAGGGGTCGTACGGCGCGACCGCCTCGTACTCCTTGCGCACCCGCCGGTCCCGGAACAGCGTCTGGTACGCGCCGCGCTCCTCGGGCCGCACGGTGAACAGCACCAGGCCGGCCGTCAGCCGGTCCAGGCGGTGCGCGGCCGTCAGTGCCGGGATGCCCAGCACGTGCCGCAGCCGGGCCAGCGCTGTCTCGGCGACATGCGTGCCGCGCGGGGTCGTGGCCAGGAAGTGCGGCTTGTCGGCGACGACGATGTGCGCGTCCTGGTAGACCACCGTCACCGGGAACGGCACCGGCACCTCCGTGGGCAGCTCGCGGTGGAACCATACGAACATCCCCGCCCGGTACGGCGCGTCCGGCGCCACCGCCCGCCCGTCGGCGCCCACGATCAGCCCCGCGTCGAACATGCCCGCGACGACCCCGGGCCCGGCGCCGGTGAGCCGCGCCACCAGATGCTCCCGCACGGTGGCCCACGCCCCGCCGGCCGGCAGCCGCACCCGCACCGGGTCCACGCCGTGGCGCTGGGGGAGCGGGGCGGGCGGGGGCGGTGTACGGCGTCTCACCGGGTCAAGGGTACGAGGCGCGAAACAGGTGGGCCGCCGGCCGCGGTGACGGCAGGATGTGGATCATGCCGTACCTCACCAGCCCGGTCGTCGCCGCCGGCACCCTCGCCCGCACCGCCCAGCCCACGATCCCCACCGGAGACGGTCTGCGTCTGCGCCCCTGGCGGGCCGGGGACGCGCCCGCCGTCCACGCGGCCTTCCAGGACCCCCTGATGCACCAGTGGCACATCAGGTCCTGCGACTCCGCGGAGGAGGCCGCCGGCTGGATCGCCGCATGGCAGCAGGCGTGGGAGAGCGAGCGGGACGCCCAGTGGGCTGTCGACGACGCGGACACCGGCCGGCTGCTGGGCCGGGTGGCGCTGCGCCAGATCCTGCTGGGCGACGGCGTGGCCGAGGTCGCGTACTGGACCGTCCCACAGGCCCGCGGCCTCGGCGTCGCGGCCCGGGCCACCACCGCGCTGGCCCACTGGGCGTTCGAGGAGATCGGCTTCCACCGGCTGGAGCTGACGCACGCCACCACCAACCCGGCGTCCTGCCGGGTCGCCGCGAAGACCGGCTTCGTCCTGGAGGGCACCAGGCGCAGCGCCCTCCTCCACCCGGACGGCTGGCACGACATGCACCTGCACGCGCGCGTGCGCGGCGACCGGGGCGTCGCAGGGGCGGAGCCGCCGTCACCGTCGGGAACGGCGCGGCCGGCATGAAGGCCGGGCCGGTGTGAAAGGCTCCTGGTATGCCGCCCTACGAGCTGGCGAACCGACTCGTCGTCGGGGTCGCCTCCAGCGCCCTGTTCGACCTGAGGGAGTCGGACACGGTCTTCAGGGAGCAGGGGGAGGAGGCCTACCGGGCCTACCAGGAGGAGAACGTCGGCAACACGCTCCGGCCGGGCGTCGCCTTCGCCTTCATCCGGCGGCTGCTGTCGCTGAACGATCTCGCCGAACCCGGGGACCCCCTGGTCGAGGTCATCATCCTCTCCCGCAACGACCCCGACACCGGGCTGCGCGTGATGCGGTCGATCCAGACCCACGGACTGCCCATCAGCCGGGCGGTGTTCATGCAGGGACGGTCCCCGTACCGGTTCATGACGGCGCTGAACATGTCCCTGTTCCTGTCGGCGAACGGCAACGACGTGCGCGAGGCCGTGGCGGCCGGCCTGCCCGCCGGGCACGTCCTCGGCTCGGCGTACGCGGACGACCCCGCCGACCGGGAGCTGCGGATCGCCTTCGACTTCGACGGGGTGCTCGCCAGTGACGCGGCGGAGCAGGTCTACCAGTCCGCCGGCCTGGAGGAGTTCCGCGCCCACGAGGCCCGCAACGCGGCGACCCCGCACGACCCCGGACCGCTGCGGGACTTCCTCGCGAGCGTGAACCGGATACAACGCCGGGAGGAGGAGCGGCGCGGCAGCGATCCCGGCTACGAGATCCGGGTGCACGTCTCCATCGTGACGGCGCGCAACGCACCGGCGCACGAGCGCGCCGTGACGAGCCTGAAGACGTGGGGCGTGACGGCCAACAGCGCGTTCTTCCTCGGCGGCATAGAGAAGGGCGCGGTGATGAAGGTGCTCGACCCGCACATCTTCTTCGACGACCAGGTGACGCACCTGGAGAGCACGTCCCGGACGACGCCCAGCGTGCACATCCCCTTCGGCAGGATCAACGAGCGCTGAGGCGGC
>NZ_JBSGDB010000315.1:0-10700 GCF_053602155.1 Streptomyces sp. NPDC004561 | reverse complement strand
CCGCGCGGTAACCCGCTGCTGCGGCATGGCGAAGAGCGCTTCTCCGGTGGCGAGCGCTTCTCCGGTGGCGAACGCCTCTGCGGCGGCGAGTGCCTCCCCGCCTGCGAGCACCTCCCCGGCGTCGGCCGGGACGTCCGTCGTCGGTGAAGTCGGTGAAGTCGGTGAAGTCGCCGACGTCGGCGCCGTGCGCTCGATCCGCTCCGTGGTCAGCATGATCAGGCCGCCCGCCGCCAGCACGGCGCAGCCCAGCGCGAGTGCGGTGCCCGTGGCGCCGTAGCGGAACGTCTCGCCGAACATCAGGATGCCGACCGCGGCGGCCAGCACCGGATTGACCACGGTCAGGGTGGCCAGCGGGGCGGCGAGGCCGGCACCCCGGTAGGAGGCCTGGGACAGCAGGACGCCGGCGACCGCGAACACGCCGATCAGCGCGAGCGACGACAGGTCGCCGATGCCGCCGCTCCAGTCGACGGCGACCGTCTTGGTGAAGACCGAGGACATGCCGAACGCCGTGCCGGAGGCGGTCGCGAGCAGCACACCGCGCACCGCGGGGTGCCGGTGGGCCGCCCGGCCCGCGCCCATCAGCGCCACGACCGCGCCGCCGGTGACCACCGCGACTCCCGCACGCTGGGCCACGCCGAGTGCGTGGTCGTCGGAGGAGCCGACCAGGGACAGCAGACCCGCGAGGCCCACCGTGGCCATCAGCGCCCCGCGCCAGGCGGTCGCCCCGGCCCTGCGGCCGACGCACAGCGCCGCCAGGGGCAGCGCGAACACGATGGTCAGCGCGCCGAGCGGCTGGACGATGCTGAGCGGGCCGTAGGCCAGCGCCACGACGTGCAGCAGGCCGCCGAGGCCGTTGAGCGCCAGCGCCCCCCACCAGCTCGGCCGGCGCAGCGGAAGGTACGTGCTGCCGGGGGAGTCCACCGCGACCTGCTCCTGCGCGATCGCGCCGCCCGCGTAGGCGAGAGCGGACACGAACGACAGCAGCACGGACAGCGCGAGGGCGCTCATCGGCGTCTCCTCTGCGAGCGGCGGGGGCGCTCGGCCCGGTGCGACGTACGGTCGGCTTCCATGGCCAACACTCTGCCCGCCCGCGCTCTTCCCGTCGTCGTCCCTGAGCACGCAATGCGTCCTACTGCCGATGGAGTACACCAGTGGGCCGATCATCCCCTGGGTGGGTTACGCGGGGTGGAGACCCCCAGGGTCCGGCCCTCTCCTCGCGCCTGGTACCAGTGTCTGCCGTGGACCTCGACCCCGAACTCGCCGCCCTCCGCCCGCTGGGCGGATTCTTCGTCCTGCGCACGGTCCCGCCCGCGGCCGAAGCCGCCGGCGCACCGGATCCCGCCCGCCTGCCGACCCTCGCGGAGACATACGAGGGGGTGAACCCCGAGGTTCCCGGATCCGCGCTGACGACACGGGTCATGGCGGTCGCGGCCCGTCTTCACGCTCCTGAGCCGCGGGTTTCCGCCTCGATCAGCCATCAGGGGCTGGCCGCCCGGCTGTGGTCGACGGCCCTCGGCTGCGCCGTCCTCTACGGCCGGCTGCCCGACCTGGACCCGCGCCTGCTGCGCTGGGACCCCACCGCGTCCGCCCCCGACGACCTGTGGCTCACCGAGGTCCGCGCGCGTCCCGGGGACGCGGCCGCCCTCGCCGGCGCCGTGCTGCACGGGCATCTGGAACCCCTAGGGGAGGCCCTGAGAGTCCGCTACGGCATCGCGGCGGGCCTGTTGTGGGGCAACGCCGGCTCCGCGCTCGCCGGTGCGGCCCGGGAGCTGGACCGCTGGGCCCGCGCCCACGGCCGTACCGACGCGGCGGAACGGGCCCGCGCCCTCACCGGCGAACTCTTCGAGCACCCCCTGCTGCGCGCCACCGGCACCCGCACCGGAACGGCCTTCCGCCGGCGCAGCTGCTGCCTGTACTACCGGGTGCCCGGCGGTGGGGTCTGCGGCGACTGCTGCTTCATCCGGCCACCGCGCTCTTCCCCGCGGGCCGCATCTGGGTGACCATGAAGGGGATCTGCCGCCGAGTTCAGGGGGGTTGTCGGGTGCGAGTGGGACTGCTGACACGGGAGTACCCCCCGGACGTGTACGGCGGAGCCGGTGTCCATGTGGAGTTCCTCGCACGCGAGTTGGCCTCACTGGTGGACCTGGAGGTGCACTGCTGGGGCGAGGGCCGAGGCGTGGGCGTCGTACGCCACCGGCCCTGGTCCGTGCTCGACGGGTCCAACGACGCGCTGCGCACCTTCTCCGTGGACCTCTCCATCGCCGCCGCTCTCGAAAGCCGCGAACTGGTCCACTCCCACACCTGGTACGCGGGTCTCGCGGGCCATCTCGCCAAGACGCTGTACGGCGTCCCGCACGTGGTGACCGCCCATTCGCTGGAACCGCTGCGCCCCTGGAAGGCCGAGCAACTCGGCGGTGGCTACGCCCTGTCGAGCTGGGCCGAGCGCACGGCGGTGGAGGCCGCCGACGGGGTGATCGCCGTCTCGTCCGCCATGCGCGACGACATCCTCGGCTGCTACCCGGCCCTGGACCCGGACCGGGTGCACGTGGTCCACAACGGCATCGACACCCGCCTCTACCGGCCCGACCACGGCACCGACGCGCTCGTCCGGCACGGCATCGACCCCACGCGCCCCTACGTGCTGTTCGTCGGCCGGATCACCCGGCAGAAGGGCGTGCCCCATCTGCTGCGCGCGGTACGGGGCATCGACCCCGGCGTCCAGGTGGTGCTGTGCGCGGGCGCGCCCGACACCCCGGAGATCGACCGCGAGTTCCGGGATCTGTTCGAGGAGCTGAGCCGGGTCCGGCCGGGCGTGTTCTGGATCCCGCAGATGCTGCCGCGCCCTGAGGTGGTCCAACTGCTGACCCGGGCGGCCGTGTTCGTCTGCCCCTCGGTGTACGAACCGCTCGGCATCGTCAACCTCGAGGCGATGGCCTGCGGCACGCCGGTGGTGGCCTCGCGGGTGGGCGGGATCCCCGAGGTCGTGGCCGACGGCCGCACCGGGCTCCTGGTCGACGTGGGGGACGACCCGGGCGGCTTCGAGGCGGGCCTCGCCCGGGCGCTGGACACCGTCCTCGGCGACCCGGAGGCGGCCCGCCGGATGGGGGAGGCCGGACGGACGCGCGCGGTCGGCGAGTTCGGCTGGGACGCGGTGGCGCGCCGAACGGCCGCGCTGTACGAGGAGATCCTCAAGCAGGCTTAGTCCGGCCCGCTCGGGGCATCCATGGTTATCCAGGGTGAGGGGAGCGGCCATGCGTCGTGGTGGGCCTTCGGTTCTCGGGATCGTACTGGCGGGCGGGGAGGGCAAACGCCTGATGCCGCTCACGGCGGATCGCGCCAAACCCGCGGTCACCTTCGGCGGCACCTACCGGCTCGTCGACTTCGTGCTGTCCAACCTCGTCAACGGCGACATCCTGCGCATCTGCGTGCTGACCCAGTACAAGTCGCACTCGCTGGACCGGCACATCACCACCACCTGGCGGATGTCGAGCCTGCTCGGCAACTACGTCACACCGGTCCCGGCCCAGCAGCGGCTCGGCCCGCGCTGGTACCTGGGCAGCGCCGACGCGATCCTGCAGTCGCTGAACCTGGTCCACGACGAACAGCCCGAGTACGTCGCCGTGTTCGGCGCCGACCACGTCTACCGCATGGACCCCCGGCAGATGCTGCGCCAGCACATCGAGGGCGGCGCGGGCGTGACGGTGGCGGGCATCCGGGTGCCGCGCGCGGAGTCCTCGTCGTTCGGGGTGATCACACCGGGCTCGGACGGCCGTACGGTGGAACGCTTCCTGGAGAAGCCGGCCTCCCCGCCCGGACTGGCGGACGACCCGGAGTGCGTCTTCGCCTCGATGGGCAACTACATCTTCACCACCAAGTCCCTCGTCGAGGCGCTGCACCGGGACGCCGAGGACAGCCAGTCCGTGCACGACATGGGCGGTTCGATCCTGCCCCAGCTCACCGCCCGCGGCGAGGCCCAGCTGTACGACTTCAGCGACAACCACGTGCCCGGCGAGACCACCCGGGACCAGGGCTACTGGCGGGACGTGGGCACCCTCGACGCCTACTACGAGGCCCATATGGACCTCATCGCCGAGCGCCCCGCGTTCAACCTCTACAACCGCCAGTGGCCCGTCTACACCCACTCGGGCCAGCTCTCCCCGGCCCGCTTCAACGCGGGCGGCATCGCGAGCGAGTCCATCATCAGCGCGGGCTGCCTGATCCGCGGTCAGGTCAGCCGGTCGGTGCTCTCCCCGGGGGTCCGTGTCGACCCCGGCGCGGTCGTCCAGGGCTCGGTGCTCCACGACAACGTCCGCATCGGGCGGGGCGCCGTCGTCCGCGGGGCCGTCCTGGACAAGAACGTCGAGGTGCCGCCCGGCGCCACGATCGGCGTCAACCCGGAGCGGGACGCCGAGCTGTACACGGTCTCCAAGGGTGGAGTGATAGCCCTGGGCAAGGGGCAGCGGGTGCCCTAGGGATAGGCTGCCCGGCATGCGTTGCGGGATATGCGGCTCCGGCCGGCTGAGTCCGGTCGGGCAGCTCGCCTCGGGCGAACGGGCCTACGAGCGTCTGCGCCTGAAGTTCCGTCGGCCGGGTCTCCTCAAGCCCAGGCCGACGTTCGAGGCCGGCTTCGCACGGGCCTGCCGCGACTGCGGGGCCCTCTTCCCCTTCCTCGCCGAGTACGACCGGCGGGAACTGGACGCGACCGCCGACGCGGTGGCCGACGTCGAGGGCGCGCCCTCACCCGGCCCCGGCGCCTCCGACCTGCCGTAGCCGGCCGGTGGGGCCGACGGCGCGTCCACCGCTTTCGTACGGGTGTTCCTGCCGCGCCGCCCCGCCCTGATCAGTGTCCTTTGCCGTTCGACACCCGTTTGCCATTGTGCGACGCGTTTCGCGTAATCCCCCTGGGATGCCCGGATTTGCGTCGTTCGCCCTTCACGATGCAGGCAACGATGTCGAACCTTCGGAGGTCATCCGACATGAGAGGGACCCGGCGCACCCGGCTCTGCCTGGCCGGGGTGATGGCAGCGTCCACGCTGATCGCCCACCCCGCGGCACAGGCCGCCGAGCGGACCGACGGCCACCTCACCGACCTGGTGAACCCCTTCATCGGGACCCAGAACGAGGGCAACACCTTCCCCGGCGCGGCCGTGCCCTTCGGCATGGTGCAGCTCTCCCCGGACACCGGACACAGCACCGGCTACGACTACACGCAGAACCGTGTGCGCGGCTTCTCGCTGGTCCATCTCTCGGGCGTGGGCTGCCGCATCGGCGGCGACCTGCCCGTGCTGCCCACCACCGGCGACGTCACCCGGACGGACGACACCCGGTACGCCGCCGCCTTCTCGCACCGGGACGAGGCGGCGAGCCCCGGCTACTACCGCGTCGGCCTCTCCTCCGGCATCCGCGCCGAGCTGACCGCCACCGAGCGCACCGGCGTGCAGCGCTACACCTTCCCCGCCACCGCCAAGGCCAACGTCCTGCTGAACGCGGCCCAGTCGCTGCACAAGCACGTCGGCAGCACGGTCGAGATCCTCGACGACCACACCGTGCGCACGGAGATCACCGGGCACGGCTTCTGCCGCGACACCGGCCCGTACACGCTGTACACGATCACCCGGTTCAGCCGGCCCTTCACCGCGTACGGCACCTGGAGCGGCTCGACCGTCACCCCCGGTGCCCGCAGCGGACGCCGCGGCGCCTACGTCCGCTTCGACACCACCAAGGACCGCACCGTCGAGGCGACCACCGCCCTGTCGTACGTCGGCTCCTCCGGCGCCGCCCGCAATCTGCGCGCCGAGGGCGGCCGGTCCTTCGACGCGGTGCGCCGCCGGGCCCGCGCGGCCTGGGAGGCCAGGCTGGCCGGCGTGCGTGTCCAGGGTGGGACGGGCACGCTCCGCCGCACCTTCTACTCCTCGCTGTACCGGTCGTTCCTCGCGCCCAACATCGGCAGCGACGCCGACGGCCGCTACTTCGGCTGGGACCGCCGGATCCACCGCGCGAGCGGGTTCACGTACTACCAGAACTGGTCGCTGTGGGACACCTACCGCACCCAGGTCCAGCTGCTCGCCCTGCTCGCGCCGGGCGAGACACGGGACATGGCCCGGTCGCTGGTCGCGATCGACGCGGACGGCGGCTGGCTGCCCAAGTGGGGGTACGGCCCGGTCGAGACCAACACCATGAGCGGGGACCCGGTCACCCCCTTCCTGACCACCGCCTACCAGACGGGCCTGCTGAAGGGCTTCGAGGAGCGGGCGTACCGCGCACTGCGGAGGAACGCCGACGGTGTGCCGCCCGCCGAGTACCCGGGCATCGGCCGGGAGGCCAACGCCGAGTACATCGCCCACGGCTTCGCCCCCTTCGTGAAGGACCGCCCGCTCGCCAAGATGGGCGACTCCGACTACCACCACGGCGCCTCCGTGACCCTGGAGTACGCCCTCTCCGACGCCATACTGGCCCAGATGGCCCGCGGCCTCGGGCACCGGGCGGACGCCGCCCGGTACGCGGCCCGGTCGCGCAACTACCGGAAGATCTTCGATCCCACGACCGGCTTCTTCCGGGCGCGGGACGCCACCGGCGCCTTCACCGGCTCGGCCGACCCGGCGCGCGGCACCGGCTTCCACGAGGGCACCGCCTGGCAGTACCAGTGGCTCGTCCCGCAGGACCTGCCCGGCATGGTGCGCCTCATCGGCGGCGAACGCGCGGCCAACGCCCGGCTGGACTCGTTCTTCGCCTACGACCGGCTGCTCGCCGCCCCGGCGAGGACGGCCCGCGAGGTGTGGGTGCACGGAGACCCGTACGCGTACTACAACGCCGCCGTGTACAACCCGATGAACGAGCCCGATCTCATCGCGCCCTACACCTACCTGTCCACCGGTCAGCCCTGGAAGACCACGGACGTCGTGCACGCGGCCCTGACCCTCTTCACCGACGGCCCCACCGGCATGACGGGCAACGACGACCTCGGCACGATGTCCGCCTGGAACGTGCTGTCGTCCGTCGGGCTCTTCCCGATTCAGCCCGGCTACGACACCTGGGGCCTGTCCACCCCGGTCTTCGACCGCGTCGACCTCGCCCTGGACCGCCGTTACTGGCCGAGCGGCCGGCTGACCGTCACCGCGCCCGGCAGCTCGGCCACCGACCGCTACGTCCAGGGCGTGCGCACCGACGGAACCCCCCATGGACGGACGTATCTGACGACGGGTGCGCTGCGCTCCCTGCACTCGCTCGCGTTCACGGTCGGCCCGCGCCCGTCGGAGTGGGGTACGTCACGCGAAGCGGCACCCCCGGTGCTGAAGTGACCTCAGGCGCCTCTTGATCCCCACCCCCCTCAGAGGGGTGGGACTTAATCTGCTGTTAACTGAGCGTAGCCTGATCGTACTTGACCGTAATCGTCTGTCAGGGATTGACTGCAGATCCATACTTCGTCGACGCGCGAGGCAAGCCCTTGACTTCCGACCTGCTCGCTCCCCTCGACCTGGCCTTCTGGAACATGGAGTCCGACCGGCACCCGATGCACCTCGGGGCGCTCGGTGTCTTCGGCGCGCACTCGCCCACCGCGGGCGCGCACGCCGCCGACCTGCTCGCCGCGCGTGCCGCCGCGGTGCCGGGGCTGCGCATGCGCATCCGCGACGTCTGGCAGCCGCTCGCCTTCGGCGGCGCCGCCCGCGAGACCGACCCGGACTTCGATCCGCTGAACCACGTACGGCTGCACGCGCCGACCGCGGACTTCCACGCGGCCGCCGGACGGCTGATGGAACGGCCGCTGGAGCGCGGCCGGCCGCCGTGGGAGGCACACGTCCTGCCCGGCGAGGACGGCGTCTCCTTCGCCGTGCTCTTCAAGTTCCACCACGCCCTCGCGGACGGGCTGCGCGCGCTGAAGCTCGCCGCCGGCGTCCTCGACCCGGTGGACCTGCCCGAGCGGGCGCCCCGCGCCGTCGAGCCGCCGCGCGGTCTGCTGCCGGACGTGCGCAGGCTGCCCGCGATGGTCCCCGGGCTGGTCCGGGGCACGCTGTCCGACATGGGCCGTGCCCTGGACATCGGCGCCTCCCTCGCCCTGTCCACCCTCCGCATGCGCCCGTCCTCCGCGCTGGCCTCCGCGCCCAGCGGCACCCGCCGCACCGCCGGCGTCGTCCTCGACATCGACGATGTGCACCGGGTGCGCAAGACCGTCGGCGGCACCGTGAACGACGTGCTCATCGCCGTCGTCGCCGGCGCGCTGCGGCGCTGGCTGGACGAACGTGGCGACGACACCAAGGGCGTGGCGCCCCGCGCCCTCATCCCCGTCTCCCGGCGCCGTCCGCGCACCGCCCACCCACAGGGCAACCGGCTCTCCGGCTACCTGATACGGCTTCCGGTGAACGAGGCGGACCCGCTCGACCGCCTCGCCACGGTGCGCACCGCGATGGTCCGCAACAAGGACGCGGGCCCCAACCGGGGCGCCGGCGCCGTCGCGCTGCTCGCCGACCACGTCCCGGCCCTCGGGCACCGGCTCGGCGGACCGCTCGTCGGCCAGGCCGCGCGGCTGTGGTTCGACATCCTGGTGACGAGCGTGCCGCTGCCCGGGCTCGGGCTGCGGCTGGGCGGGCACGAGCTGACCGAGGTCTATCCGCTGGCCCCGCTCGCCCCGGGCCAGTCGCTGGCGGTCGCCATCTCCACCTACCGCGGCCGTGTGCACTACGGCCTCGTCGCCGACGCCCAGGCCGTGCCGGACCTCGACCGGCTCGCGCACGCGGTCTCGGCCGAGGTGGAGACCCTGCTGGCCGCCTGCGACTACTGAGGGTCCCGGTCCCCGGCCCGGTCCGGGGGCGCCACCCGCCCCACCCGCACACCTTCCGGCGTCGGGTGAGCGGGTGGCCCCCGCGGGCCGGATCCGCCGTCGGCGGCCCGCCCTCGCCCCGGCGCGAGGGCGGAATTTCGAGCGGGTTTGGCTCCTGGGCCCGGCGCTCCGTAAAATTCCGCGTTCGAAAGCGGGCGCGAGTCGGAGCGCTGCGCGGGTGACCAGGGAAGCGGCAGCGCGATGACGGTGACAGAAGACGGCCCGATGGCCACGGAAGAGGTGGTCTACGGCCCGGGTATCGACCCGGAGCGCCTGGCCGTCTGCCTGAGCGTGCTCGAGGAACTCGACTCGATCGACGTCGACCACCCCGACGCGATCAAGGTCCGCAGGGCCACCTCGCACATCTACCGGACGGTCAAGCAGCGCCGCCGCCAGGAGCGCCGGGCCGCCAAGACCGCGCACGACCGCGCCGTCACGGAGGCCACCGCCACCGGCTCCGCCGAGCGCATCGACGACGAGACCGAGGGCATCCTGCCCTCCTCCAAGGTCGAGGCCGGCCGGGTCGCGGGCATACTGCAGCGCCCGCGCTCCTGCTACACCTGCAAGCAGCGCTACGTCGAGGTCGACTACTTCTACCACCAGCTCTGCCAGAAGTGCGCCGCCGAGAACCGCGCCAAGCGGGAGGCCCGCGCCGACCTCACCGGCAAGCGCGCCCTGCTCACCGGCGGCCGCGCCAAGATCGGCATGTACATCGCGCTGCGACTGCTGCGCGACGGAGCGCACACGACCATCACCACGCGCTTCCCCAAGGACGCCATCCGCCGGTTCAAGGCGATGGACGACTCGGCGGACTGGCTGCACCGGCTGGAGGTCGTCGGTGTCGACCTGCGCGACCCGGCGCAGGCCGTGGCCCTGGCCGAGCAGGTCGCCGAGGCGGGCCCGCTCGACATCCTGATCAACAACGCGACGCAGACCGTGCGCCGCCTGCCCTCCGCGTACGCGGCCCTGGTCGACGGCGAGGGCGCTCCGCTGCCCGCCGGTGAGCTGCCCGCCCACCACGTCATCGGCGCCTTCAACTCCGGCGCGGTGGACGGCATCGCCGCGCTGCCCGTCGGCACCAGCGGCCTGGACGCGCAGAGGGTCGCCGACCTCGCCCTCGTCGCGGGCAACGCCAGCATCGCCCGGCACGTGGAGGGCACCGCCATCGACGCCGGCGGCCTCGTCCCCGACGTCGTCGACTCCAACACCTGGGTGCAGAGCATCGAGCAGATCTCCCCGGTGGAACTGCTCGAGACCCAGCTGTGCAACTACACGGCGCCGTTCATCCTCATCAGCAAGCTGCGCCCGGCCATGGCCGAGGCCGCGCGCAAGGCGGCCCGCGGACGCTCGTACGTCGTCAACGTCTCGGCGATGGAGGGCGTCTTCAACCGCGGCTACAAGGGCGCCGGGCACCCGAACACCAACGCCGCGAAGGCGGCCATGAACATGGTCACGCGGACCAGCGCCCCCGAGATGTTCGAGACCGACGGCATCCTCATGACGTCCGTCGACACCGGGTGGATCACCGACGAGCGCCCGCACTACGACAAGCTGCGCCTCGCCGAGGCCGGCTTCCACGCACCCCTCGACCTGGTCGACGGCGCCGCCCGGGTCTACGACCCGATCGTGCGCGGCGAGGAGGGTGAGGACCTGTACGGCGTCTTCCTGAAGGACTACGCGCCGGGCAAGTGGTGAGCCGCCGGCCGCTGAATCCGGTGGCAGGCGCGGTCGTCGGGGGGACCCGGCGGGGCCGACGCCTGCCACCTAGGGGGGTGTCGTTCGGATCAGGTCGGCCGTGAGGAACAGCGCTTGCCGGCCGACCCGAGCGGGGTCTGGTGCGTGCGGCTGCAAGGCGGAGGAGGGAGTCGACGCGGAGCGTCGGCGA
>NZ_JBSGDB010000314.1:0-10790 GCF_053602155.1 Streptomyces sp. NPDC004561 | reverse complement strand
GGCACGGTCGCCCGGCCGGGCGTGCTGCGCAGCAGGAGGGGGAGGGCGATCGGATGCCACAACACATCACGGCCGTCTACGACGAGATCAGGCGCTACGAGATCCACGTCGCCGTCGGCCTGGCCGTGCCGGCCGCGGCCCTGGCCGTACGGCGCCTCCTGCGCCGGCGCCGCGAGCGCTGACCGCCCGCGCCGCTCAGCCGCCGGCCCGGCCGTGCGCGTGCAGATACTCCAGCGCGTCCTGCACCACCGTGCGCCGGTACCAGGACCGCCAGGCGGCCAGGTCCCTGGCCAGCCCGTCCAGCGCGTCCCGCTGCCCGGGGGTCAGCCAGACGCCGGGCTCGGCGCGGTGGACGGTGATCACGCCGCCGCACTCGCCGCCGTCCGAGACCATGGGGACGCCGTACAGCGCGCGGCTGCCCGCCACGCGTGCCGCCAGTCCCACGGGGTGGTCGGCCAGGCCCGGTTCGACGGTCACGTCGGCGACGGTCACCGCCCGGCCCGCCGCCCGGGCCCGCGCGCACACCGCCGGCGGTCCGAGGACCAGGGCGAGGCAATCGCGGTAGGCCGCGTCGAGCCCGTGATGGGCCTCCAGCACGAGCGCCTCGTCCTGCCCCGTGTCAATCAGGTGGATCTCGGCCGCGTCGGCGTCGGTCAGCGTCACCGCCGCGTACAGGGCCGCCCGCAGCACCTGCCGGCGATCACGCGGGTCGACCCGGTCCGCCTGCGGCAGTTCGAGGGCGGGCGGCGAGGTGTGCCGGCGGCCCGGGAACCACTTCTCGTCGGTCAGCGGCGCGGGGGCGGTCACCACCGCCGAGGCCAGCACCCGCAGCGGCACGTTGTGGTGCTGCGAGCCCGCCCGCAGCAGCTTGAAGGCGGCGGCGGGGCCGGGCAGGGCGTAGCGGGCGATCAGGATGCCCTGGGCGATGCCGATGATCCCGCTGGTCCGGGCCTTGGCCCGCAGGCCGAAGATCTCGCCGGCCGTCTCGACCGGCAATGACGGCCCCGTCTGCCCGGCCCGCGCCGCGCCTCCGCCGCACGCGGTGGAGAGGGCGCCCTCCAGGTTCGGGCACAGCCGGATGCCCGGCAGGGGTGTCATCGTGAGCATGCTGCGCACCTGGGGGGTGGCCCCCGCGACCAGGACGGGTCCGGCGGTGTGGTGCCGGGTGTGGGCGTCGAGGGCGTCCAGGGCAGGGGTGCTCACCCCGCGCACCCCGGACACGTCCAGGACGAGGCTCAGGCCCCGCTCGTCGGCCCGTTTCAGGCGCAGGTCCAGCTCACGCCCCAGCAACCCGGCGCTGTGGGCGTCGAACGTTCCCGACAGTTGCAGCACCACCGCCTGGTCGGTGACCGGCTGCACGGTCACCGTGGCGCCTCGCGTCACAGGGCATCACCCGCGGTCTTCCCCCGTTCCGACATGCATGTTTCGACGGGTCCGCAGACCCTCGGCCGCTTCCTGACCGCTTCACCTCTTCACCTTGTTCCTTTGTACGTCGAAAAGGCAAGCGGACTCAGCGGTGGGACGGCACCCCACGCGGTGACGGGGACCCGGCTCGTGTGCGCCGGGCGCGCGGGAGCACACTGGGAGACAGACCCGGCCGTGATTCGGCCGTGGGTCCGGGGCTCCCTCGGTTCGGACAAGTGCTGGGGGAGCTTCGACGCGGCTCGCGCGCGCAGGCCGGGGCGTCCCTCACGAGGAGCGCGCCGTCCGCCGCGCCTCCTTCTCCCGTGTGCCGTGATCCGCTCCGGCCGGGGTGTCGTCGGCGCGTTCGTGGCCGCCGCGCAGGGCGGAGGTGAGCGCGGAGACGAGGGCCATGCCGGCGGCCACGCTGAAGACGATGGTCAGGCCGTGGTGGAAGGGTCCGGAGACCAGTTCCGGGAAGAAGGTGTGGCCGGTCAGGGTGGCCCGCTGGGCCGCGGTGAGCCGGTCCAGGGTGCCGCCGGCGCCGAGCAGATGCCCGATGGGGTTGTTGCCGAGGAACGTGGCGAACAGGGTGCTCACCGGCGGCAGCGAGGCCGCCTGGTGGGCGGTGGCGGCGGGCACGCCGTGCGCCTGGAGTCCGCTGCTGAGCGTCGACGGCAGGGAGGAGGCGAGGCCGGAGACCATCAGGGAGAAGAAGACGCCGATGGACAGGGCCGTGCCGGAGTTCTGGAAGGTGGACCGCATCCCGGAGGCCACCCCCCGGTAGCGGGCGGGCACGCTGCCCATGATCGACGAGGTGTTGGGCGAGGAGAACATCCCCTGGCCCAGGCCGTTGAGCAGCAGCAGCGCGGCGAACCCGCCGTACTCGAAGTTCACCGGCAGCGCCAGCAGGCCGAGGAAGGACCCGGCGACGACGATCAGCCCGGCGGTGGAGAAGATGCGGGCGCCGAACCGGTCGGAGAGGTAGCCGGAGACGGGACCGGCGAGCAGGAAGCCGATGGTCAGCGGCAGCATGAAGATGCCGGCCCACAGCGGGGTGTCCTCGAAGTCGTAGCCGTGCAGCGGCAGCCAGATGCCCTGGAGCCAGATGATGAGCATGAACTGCAGGCCGCCGCGCGCGATCGCGGTCAGCAGGGCGGCGAGGTTGCCCGCCGCGAACGCCCGGACCCGGAACAGGGACAGCCGGAACATCGGCTCGGCGACCCGGGTCTCGACGACGCAGAACGCCAGCAGCAGGAAGACGCCGCCGATCAGCCCGGTGAGCACCCAGGGGTTGGTCCAGCCCGTGGCATGGCCGCCGTAGGGCTGGATGCCGTAGGTGATGCCCGCGAGCAGGATGCCGGCGCCCGAGGCGAAGGTGAGGTTGCCGAGCCAGTCGACGCGGCCGCGGCCGCCGGCCGAGGTCTCGCGCAGGCTCAGGTACGACCACAGGGTGCCGGTGATGCTGACCGGGACGCTCACCCAGAACACCGCCCGCCAGTCGACGGCGGCCAGCAGACCGCCCGCGAGCAGGCCGAGGAACTGCCCGGCGAGCGCGGTGATCTGGTTGATCCCGAGGGCCATGCCGCGCTGCCGGGCCGGGAAGGCGTCGGTGAGGATCGCGGCGGAGTTGGCGGTGAGCATGGAGCCGCCGAAGGCCTGCACGATGCGCCACAGGATCAGCCACAGCGCGCCGGCCCCGGCCCGGAACGGGTCGAGGGACAGGGCGACGGAGGCGCACGCGAAGACCAGGAAGCCCAGGTTGTAGATCCGCACCCGGCCGAACATGTCGCCGAGCCGGCCGAGGACGACCACCAGCACGGCCGAGACCAGCAGGTACCCGAGGATCATCCACAGCAGGTAGCCGATGTTGCCGGCCGCGAGCGGGTCCAGTCCGATGCCGCGGAAGATGGCCGGCAGGGAGATGATCACGATGGAGGCGTCCATCGTGGCGATCAGGACGCCCAGTGTGGTGTTGGAGAGGGCGACCCACTTGTAGCCGGGGCCCGGGGGTGTGTCCCGCAGGCGGGCCGAGCGGGCGAGGAGGCGGGCGCGTATGCCCGCGCCGGGCGGGTTGCCGTTCACAGCCGCTCCGCCAGCCGGTCGAGCAGGGGCAGGGCCGCGTACAGGGCCTGCCGTTCGTGCGGGGTGAACTCGTCCAGGGCGTGGGCGAGCCGGCCTACGGACTCGGAGCGGCGCTGCTCCAGCACGCTCCGGCCCTCCTCGGTGAGGGACACGATGGCCCGGCGCCCGTCGGCCGGGTCGGGCGCGCGGCTCACCAGGGCGCGCTGTTCGAGTCCGGCGAGGGTCCCGGCCATCGCCTGCGGCCGGACCCGTTCCAGTTCGGCGAGCGAACCGGGTGAGTCCGGGCCGGTACGGGCCAGCCGCGCCAGCACCGAGACGCCGGAGAGGGATATGTCGCCCACCGCGTGTGCCTGGCGCAGCCGGCGCACGATGCGGCCCATGGCCAGGCGCAGCGCGCCGGCGAGTGCCGTCGTGTCCTCCGGCCGGCCGGCGGCGGCGCTGCCGGGTTCGGTCCTGTCTGCCAACTCCATGATTAATAACAATAGGTTTATCAGTCTGGACTGTTCAACCAAGGGCGGGTAATCAGCGGACCGCACACCGTGGCAGGGGCGAAGGATCCGGTTTCCGTGGGTTTGGACGGCGGCCCAGCGGCAAACCGGAAGTCGACCGACACCACGAAGACGTTGGGATGTGAAACCCGATGGCTGGCAACCAGAAGGCCAAGGCCAAGGCGGAGCAGGCCAAGGGCAAGGTCAAGGAGACCGCGGGCCGCTCGGTCGGCAACGAGCGCATGGAGGCCGAGGGCCATATGGAGCGCTCGCGCGGCGACGCCCGCCAGGCCAAGGAGAAGACCAAGGACGCCTTCAAGCACTGAGTCACACCGTGCCACCGGCCATGGCGCCGGCTGGAGCGATCGATCGGACACGGGTCCCGGAAATCCGCGGATTTCCGGGACCCGTTCCGCTGCCCGCACACGGTCACCGCGGCGCCTCGGTCCGGGCCCCGATCCCTTCTGGAGTTCGTGTGCAACCGGAGGATTCCTGGCGAACGTCCCTTTGATCGACGGACCAGCGGGTAGCCGAGCAGGGACGGCACGATCCTCCGTGACCGCAGGAAGGAACCCTGCCCCCACAGGAAAAGGGCGACGAGGTATGGACATCCCGCTCAGGACGCACGCGATGACGCAGGACCGCCCGGCGACCCTGCGCTACAGCCGCACCTGGGACACCGGCGTATCCAGCATCGCCGACGCGCGAGACGCGGTCGCGACCCTGCTCGCCAGGGCGCGTCCGGCACCCGTGCGGCGCTCCGTCCAGGACGCCCAGCTCGTCGTCAGCGAACTCGTGACGAACGCCGCCAAGCACGCGCCCGGCCCCTGCGGCCTGCACCTGGAACTGCCGGCCGGCGCCAGGGCGCTGCGCATCACCGTGACGGACACCTCCGCCGAGCCGCCGCGCCCGCGCCCGCCGGACCCCGGACGGGTCGGCGGTCACGGGCTGCACCTGGTGGCGATGCTCGCCGGGAACCTCGAGGTGACCTGGCCGGGGCACGGCAAGCGGGTCACCGCCACCGTGCCGCTGACCGTCCAGGAGGACGGCTGAGCGGTCAGGAGACCCTGATGCCGACGATGCAGGTGTCGTCGTCGGTGTCCGACCTGCTGTAGGTGAGCAGCCGGTCCAGCTGCTGGTCCAGGGTCCGCGGCGCCGCGCGCGCCGTGTCCAGGAGATGGGACAGGGACTCCTCCACCGAGCGGTCCCGGCGCTCGATCAGGCCGTCGGTGTACATCAGCAGGGTGTCCCCCGCGGCCAGCTGCACCTCGCTCTCCTCGTACCCGGCCTCCGGCAGGGCGCCCAGCAGCAGGCCCTTGAGCCGGGGCAGCGCGGTGGCCTCCTCCTGCCGCACGAGGACCGGCGGCAGATGCCCCGCCCGCGCCCAGCGCAGGGTGCGCCGGTCGCCGTCGTACAGGCCGCAGACGGCGGTCGCGGTGACGGCGCCCGTCAGATGGTGGGCCACGATGTTCAGCCACGACAGCAGCTGGGCCGGGCCCGCCCCGGTGACGGCCAGGCCCCGCAGCGCGTTGCGCAGCACGACCATGCTGGTCGCGGCCTCGATCCCGTGCCCGGCCACGTCGCCGACGCACAGCAGCACCAGCCCGGAGGGCAGGACGACGGCGTCGTACCAGTCGCCGCCGACCAGTTGCTCGGTCTCGGCGGGCCGGTAGCGCACCGCCACCTGGAGGTCCGGCACCCGCAGCGGCGTCTGGGTGGGCGGCATGATGGCGTGCTGGAGCTGCAGGGCCAGCCGGTTGCGTTCGTCGGCCTGCTGCTCGGTGTGGGCCAGCTGGTCACGGGTGGCGGCCAGGGCGACCTCGGTCCAGTGCTGGGCGGAGATGTCCTGGTAGGCGCCGCGCACCACGAGCAGCTGGCCGTCGGTGTCGAGGACCGGTTCGGCGACCACGCGCATGTGCCGCGTCACGCCGTCCGGGCGCAGCAGCCGGAACGCGGCGGACGCGGGCCTGCGGTGGTGCATCAGGGTGCGCAGGAAGCGGCCGATGGAGACGGCGTCGTCGGTGTGGGCGTGGGCGGCCAGCGCCTCCAGGGGCACCGGCGGGGTGGTCGGCGGACGGCCGTACAGGCTGAACAGCTGGCCGTTCCAGGTGATCTCCCCGGTCAGCAGGTTCTCCTCGAAGCCGCCGATCCGGCCGAGCCGCTGGGCGTGCTGGAGCAGGCTGGCCAGCCGGGCGGTCTCGTCCTCGATGCGCCAGATCAGCAGCACCCCGCAGCCGTGGCGGCTGATGCTGATGTCCGCGACCGTCGACAGCGGCACCTGGTCGACCAGGGAGGTCAGCCGCATACGGCGGGCGCGGAACGGCTCGCCCGTGGCGTAGACCCGCTCCACGCGCTGGAACAGCTCGCTGGTGCCGGCCGCCATCGGGTAGGCCTCCAGCAGCAGCGCTCCGTTGACGACCGCCCGTGGCCGGCCCGCCGGGTCGAGGAACCGGCCGTTGACGTGCTGGATGCGGAAGTCGACGAGCCGCCCGGCGTCGTCGAGATGCGGGACCAGCACCAGGGCCGGGTCGTACAGCCCGTCCGACAGGTCCATCAGCTCCACGACGTCCGGCAGCGGCCGCGGCCCCTGCCCGGTGTCGGCCGGCGGCTCGAAGGTCTCCAGGGTGTGCGCGCACAGCTCGGCGAGCGCCTCGATCTGCCGCAGCACCGGACGGGACAGCGGCCCCTCGGGCTTGGCCCAGGCGATCTCCAGCACCCCCAGGATGCGGCCGCCCGCACCGGCGGGCACGGCGATCCGCGCGCCCTCGGTGTACTCCCGGCGCCCGATCGTCGGCAACCCGGAGGCGGCGAGCGAGGGCAGCCACTGTCCCTCGGGCCCGGACAGACCGCGCCGGGCCACCGTGGCCACGTCGGGCGGCACATAGCGCCAGCGGTCCGCCTCCCCCAACGGGAAGCCGGCGCTCCCCGCCAGGGTCAGCGAGCCGTCCGGACCGGCCGCCCAGATCGCCACGGCGACCGCGCCCAGCGGCCGCAGGGCGTGGCCGAGCAGCGAATCGGCCATCGCCTGGGTGTCCTGTGCGGCGAGGACACCGCTCTCGGCGGCGCGCAGCCGCACCGCGGCGGACTCCGCCACGGGCTCGGCCGGGTCCGCGGCGACCGCCAGGAACGCCTCGGTCACCTCCGTGACGCGGTCCCGGGCCGCCTGGTTGATCACGTCGACCGCGAACTCCAGCGGGGTGACCTGCGCCTGCTCGGTCAGATCGGTCAGCTGGCGGGCGGCCTGCGCGGGACCGCAGCCGAGGCGTTCGACCAGGATGCCCTTGGCCAGCTCGATCAGCGCCCGGCCGTCGGCCTCCGCCTGGGCCGCCCGCACCTCCCGGCTCAGCCGCTCCACGGTCGCGGCGAGCCGGCCCACCGGCGAGTTGGCCGGGACGTCGGCCGCCACGGCCTCGACGGACGGCAGCTGCACGGACAGCTCGGCGGGCACGGCCGCCGCCGGGAGTGCTTCGTCGGTGCTCACCGGGTGGGTACCCCTCTGACGGACGACGGGCGGGCGGGCGGTGCCGTCCTCATGCGGGGAGCCAGCGCCGGACGCAGGCGATGAGGTCATGGGTGTCCACCGGTTTCGTGACGTAGTCGCTGGCGCCGGAGGCGAGGCTCTTCTCCCGGTCGCCCTGCATCGCCTTCGCGGTCACCGCGATGACCGGCAGGTCGGCGTACTGCGGCATCCTGCGGATCTCCGCCGTGGCCGTGTAGCCGTCCATCTCGGGCATCATCACGTCCATCAGCACGAGTTCGACGTCCGGGTTGTTCACCAGCGTCTCGATGCCCTTGCGGCCGTTCTCCGCGTGCAGCACGCGGAAACCGTGCAGTTCGAGGATACCGCTGAGCGCGAACAGGTTGCGGGCGTCGTCGTCGACGACGAGGACGGTACGGCCGCGGGTGTGGTCGTCGATCAGGTGCGGTGCCGTGCGCTGCGGTTCCTCGCCGCGGACCAGGGTGAGCACCTCGCCCGGCTCCTCGGCGGACAGATGCAGGGCGATCCGTTCGCGCAGGTCGTCCAGGCTGAACAGGTACTCCGACGAACCGCCCGGCTCGTCCCCGAGGTGGTCGGGGCGGTGCGAGCCGTGCACCAGCACCGGGACGCTCGCGAGGGCCGAGTCGCCGCGCAGCGCCCGCAGGAACCGGGCCGACTCCCCGTCCGGTGCGCCCAGTTCGACCACGACGCAGTGGCAGGGCTCGGCGGCGAGCGCGCCGGCCGCCTCCTGGGCGCCGACCGCCGTGATCACGTCGACGGGCGTCCCCGAGCCCTCGGGGCGGCCCTGCGAGAGGTCCCCGGCCACGCTCTCGGCGACGAGGGTCAGCAGCCCGCGCGGCCGCTCCTCCACGACGAGCAGGCGGCGCGGACGCTGCCGCGTTCCGAGGGCGAGCTGCACACCGGATCTCCTCTCGACGCTCTCCAGCTCGGCCGGCTCCTCCCGCGCGGGCACGGGGTGCCCGCCGCGCAGGTGGGTCTCGAAGTCCGGGCGGGCCACCGGCAGGAACAGGGTGAAGGTGCTGCCCTTGCCGGGCGTGCTGTCCACGGTGACTGCGCCGCCGAGCAGGTGGGCGATCTCCCGGGTGATGGACAGCCCGAGCCCGGTGCCGCCGTACTTGCGGCTGGTGGTGCCGTCCGCCTGCTGGAACGCGCCGAAGATGGTCTCCAGTTGCTGTTCCGGGATGCCGATGCCGGTGTCCGTCACACGGAAGGCGGCGATCGCACCGCCGCGCACCACGCCCCCCGGCACCTCGTCGTCGGTGGCGGGCTCCACGCGCAGTTCGACACCGCCCTGTTCGGTGAACTTCACCGCGTTGGACAGCAGGTTGCGCAGGATCTGCCGGAGCCGGGAGTCGTCGGTGAGCAGGTCGGCGGGGGCGCCGGGAGCCGTGGTGACGGTGAAGTCCAGGCTCTTCTGCGAGGTCATCGGCCGGAAGGTGGCCTCGACGTACTCGATGAGCTGCCGCAGCGAGACGCGCTCCGGCGTGACGTCCATCTTGCCGGCCTCGACCTTGGACAGGTCGAGGATGTCGTTGATCAGCTGGAGCAGGTCGGAGCCGGCCGAGTGGATGATGCCCGCGTACTCGACCTGCTTCGGGGTGAGGTTGCGGGAGGGGTTCTGGGCCAGCAGCTGGGCCAGGATGAGCAGGCTGTTCAGCGGGGTGCGCAGCTCGTGGCTCATGTTGGCGAGGAACTCCGACTTGTACTTCGAGGCGAGCGACAACTGCTGGGCGCGCGCCTCCAGTTCCTGCCGGGCCTGCTCGATCTGCAGGTTCTTCGCCTCGATGTCGCGGTTCTGCTCGGCGAGCAGCGAGGCCTTCTCCTCCAGTTCGGCGTTGGAGCTCTGCAACTCCTCCTGGCGCGCCTGCAATTCCGCCGACCGCGACCGGAGCGCGCTGGTCAGACGCTGCGACTCCTCGAGCAGTTCGTCGGTGCGGGCGTTGGCGACGATCGTGTTGACGTTCGTGCCGATGGTGTCCACCAGCTGCTGCAGGAAGTCCCGCTGGATGGGGGCGAACCGGGTGACCGAGGCCAGCTCGATCACGCCGAGGACCTGCTCCTCGAAGAGGATGGGCAGCAGCAACAGCGCGGAGGGCTCGATCCGTCCGAGCCCGGAGGAGATGGTGACGTACCCGGGCGGCAGCTCGTCCACCGCGATGGTGCGGCGGCTGCGCGCGGCCTGGCCGACCAGGGAGCGGCCGAACGGGATGCGGACGGGCCGGGGGTCCTCCTCGGGTCTGCCGTAGGCGCCGACGAGCCGCAGTTCGGGCCCGGCCTCGCCGTCCTCGGCGAGGTAGAAGGCGCCGTACTGCGCGGACACCTGCGGCACCAGCTCGTCCATGATCAGCTCGGCGACGACGGGCAGGTCGCGGTGGCCCTGCATCAGGGCGGAGATCCGGGCCAGGTTGGTCTTGAGCCAGTCCTGCTGCTGGTTGGCCCGGGTGGTCTCGCGCAGGGACTCCACCATGGAGTTGATGTTGTCCTTGAGGTCGGCCACCTCGCCGGAGGCGTCGACGGTGATGGACCGCGTGAGGTCGCCCTCGGCGACCGCGCTGGCCACGTCGGCGATGGCGCGGACCTGCCGGGTCAGGTTCCCGGCGAGTTCGTTGACGTTCTCGGTGAGCCGCTTCCAGGTGCCGGAGACACCCTCGACCTCGGCCTGACCGCCGAGCCGGCCCTCGGTGCCGACCTCCCGGGCCACGCGGGTGACCTCGTCGGCGAACGCGGAGAGCTGGTCCACCATCGTGTTGATGGTCGTCTTCAGTTCGAGGATCTCGCCGCGCGCGTCGACGTCGATCTTCTTCGACAGGTCGCCCTTGGCCACGGCGGTGGTGACCAGCGCGATGTTGCGGACCTGGCCGGTGAGGTTGTTGGCCATGGAGTTGACGTTGTCGGTGAGGTCCTTCCAGGTGCCTGCCACGTTGGGCACGTGCGCCTGGCCGCCGAGCCGGCCCTCGGTGCCGACCTCGCGGGCCACCCGGGTCACCTCGTCCGCGAACGCGGAGAGCGTGTCGACCATGGTGTTGATGACGTCGGCGAGGGCCGCGACCTCGCCCTTGGCCTCGACGGTGATCTTCTGGGAGAGGTCGCCCTTGGCGACGGCGGTGGCGACCTGGGCGATGGAGCGGACCTGGCCGGTGAGGTTGGAGGCCATCACGTTGACGTTGTCGGTGAGGTCCTTCCAGGTGCCGGCGACCCCGCGCACCTGCGCCTGTCCCCCGAGCCGCCCGTCGGTGCCCACCTCGCGGGCCACCCGGGTCACCTCGTCCGCGAACGCGGACAGCTGGTCCACCATCGTGTTGATGGTGTTCTTCAGC